>CAJONF010000066.1 GCA_905236665.1 uncultured Selenomonadaceae bacterium
CCTCCAAAAAAGTTTTCAAGCAAATTATATTCCAAAGCCGCCGCTCAATCAACGGCAGGAAAAATTTTTAATCTGCAGAAAAAATTTTAGATGAGGTGATAACTTTGCAGAAAAAAATTATCGTGGCGGGAATTGGACCTGGTAGCAAAGATTATATTACGCCCCTTGCTCTAAAAAAAATTCGGGCGGCAAAATTTTTAGTCGGTGGACGGCGTGCGTTGGAAGAATTTTCTGCGCCGAATCAAATCACCTGCGCGATAACCCGCGACCTTGACGCGCCGATAAATTTTATCCGCGAAAAAATTTTGCTCGGTGAAGTCGTTGTCATGGTTAGCGGCGACCCGGGTTATTATTCGTTGCTCGATTTGCTTAGAAAAAAATTTCCGCCCGAATCAATCGAAGTTATCCCGTCAATCAGCGCAATGCAGCTCGCCTTTGCAAAAATTTCCTTGCCGTGGCACGAAGCAACGCTTTTAAGTTTTCACGGGCGGCAACCTGCGCGGGAGTCTTTGCAATTTTCGGCGGGAAAAATTTTAGGGCTGCTCACCGATGCCGAATTCAATTCCGCGACAATTTCTGAACTTTTGCTGGATTGCGGCTGGGATAAAAATTCTTCCGTCACGATTTGCTCCCGCCTGTCCTATCCCGACGAAAAAATTTTTACGACAACTTTAGCCGCCGCCGCTCAATCTTTGCCTGTAAAGCATTGCATTTTAATTGTCAGCAGTTATAATCACGTTGCTTGAATTAATTTTTGGAGATGATTCTTTGAAAAAAATTTTTCGACTGCACGGCGGCAAAAAACTTACGATCGGCGAAAAAACTTTGGTTATGGGAATTTTAAACATCACGCCCGATTCGTTTTCGGACGGCGGCAGATATTTTTCACCGGACGCGGCTATTGCCCATGCTGTTCAATTAATCGAATACGGCGCGGATATTATCGACATTGGCGCGGAATCCACTCGCCCTGGTGCCACGCCGATTAGCGCGGACGAAGAATTTTCCCGCATTGAAAAAATTTTGCCCGCGGTGACAAAGCTGGACATTCCTATTTCAATCGACACCTATAAACCCGAAGTCGCCATACAAGCTCTTGAATTCGGCGTGGATATAATTAACGACGTGCGCGGGCTGGAAGATTTGCGCATGATTGACGTTGCGAAAAAATACGGCGCGCCCATCATCGCCATGCACAATGAAAAATGTTCGGAAGGCGACATTATCGGTGACGTGAAAAAATTTTTCAGGCGAACATTGGAAAATTGCGCGGCTAAAGATTTCGACACGACGCAAATTATTTTCGACCCCGGCATAGGTTTTGGCAAAACTTTTGAGGACGATATAACGATTTTGCGCCGACTCGACGAATTAAAATTCAAGCAGGAAATTACTTTGGCGATTGGTGTAAGCCGCAAAAGGTTTATAGGGCGAGTGACAGGCTTAAAGATTGATGAGCGCGACGAGGCAAGCGGTGTCGTTTGTGTACACGCTATTTCTAAGGGCGTCGACATTGTGCGCGTTCATAATGTAAAATTAATTTCAAAAATGTGTTTAATGGCAGATACATTATTGAGGAGGGAAAATTTTTTATGACAGACAAAATTATTTTAAACGGGCTTGAAATTATGGGGCGGCATGGCTGTTCGGAGGCGGAGCGTCAACATACGCAACCGTTTATCGTCGACGCGGAACTTTACCTGGACTTGTCACGCGCCGGAAAAAGTGACGACCTGGGCGACACGATTGACTATGTGGCGATTCTGGGCGATATAAAAAAAATTGTCGGCGGCACCCCGCGCAATTTGATTGAAACTGTCGCGCAGGAAATTGCTGAGTTTCTTTTGCGGCGTTATCTGCTCTTAGAAGGCGTGAAAATTAAAATTCGCAAGCCTAAACCGCCCGTCAAAGAAAAATTTTCTGGCGCGGCTGTCGAAATCGTTCGTTACCGGTCTGCTAAATGATTTATTATATCGGGCTTGGTTCTAATCTCGGCGAACGTGAAAAAATTTTGCGGCGGGCGATTGAAAGCATAAAAAAAATTTCCGGCGTAAAAATTCTGCGCGTGTCATCTTTTTACGAAACGGAGCCTTGGGGCGTAATCAATCAACCGAATTTCATCAATGCCGCGATAAAAATTTCTTCAAAACGCGAGCCGCTCAACATTTTAGACGAATTACAGCGCATTGAATTGGATTTTGGGCGCATTCGCCGCGAGCATTGGGGCGCACGCACGCTAGATTTGGATATTTTGTTTATTGAAGGGCAAAAAATTTCTTCTGAACAGCTAATCGTGCCGCATAAATTCCTTTTCGACAGAGATTTTGCACTAATACCGCTGGCAGAAATCTTCCCAACGCTAAAATTCCAACTGCACGGCGATAAAATTTCACGCGTTGCGGGTTCACCTATCGATTTTAATTTAAAATTCGTCGCTTGCGTCGATAAAAATTTCGGAATTGCCAAAAATAATGACTTGCTCTTCAAAATCCCCGCCGACTTGAAAAATTTTCGTCAACTCACGCTCAATCACACAATTATTTTCGGCAGAAAAACTTTAAGCACTTTTCCCAATCAAAAACCGCTCGATAATCGCAGAAATATTATTTTGAGCCGCACTTTACAAAAAATTTCCGGCGCGGAAGTTGTAAACAGCGTAGAAAATCTCTTTGAAACGCTCAATATTGCTGAAAAAAATTTTGTCATCGGCGGTGAACAGATTTTTAACGAACTCATTCCCTATGCTACAGAAATTTTTTTGTCTGTAGTAAATAAAATCACTCAAGCCGATAAATTTTTCCCGAATATTGACGATTTTTCTTTGATTGACGTAAAAAATTTCGACGATTTCGAGTTTAGGAGTTATAAACATGAGAAAAATTTTTAAAAATGATTGGGCGGAACTTTTAGACGACGAATTGAAGGAACCTTACTATCAGGAATTGCGAAAATTTTTAATTGACGAGTACAGTACGAAAAAAATCTTTCCAAATATGTACGATATCTTCAACGCGTTACATTTTACGAGTTATTCGGCGACAAAAGTTGTAATTTTGGGACAAGATCCCTATCACGAACCAGGGCAAGCGCACGGATTGAGCTTTTCTGTCCTGCCTAATGTTCCGCCGCCACCTTCGCTGATAAATATTTTTAAGGAACTGAAAAACGATTTAAATTGTTTCATTCCGAACAATGGTTGCTTAAAACCGTGGGCAGATCAGGGCGTTTTGCTCCTAAATACCGTTTTAACTGTCCGTGCACACGCCGCAAACTCACATCGCGGGCATGGTTGGGAAATTTTCACCGATAAAATCATTAGTTTGTTAAATAATCACGAAAAACCGCTTGCATTTATACTTTGGGGCAATCCTGCGCGAAAAAAAAAGATTATGATAACAAATCCGCAACATTTTATCGTGGAATCGGCGCATCCCAGCCCATTATCGGCGAACGGCGGATTTTTTGGCAGTCATCCGTTTTCTAAAGTCAATAATTTTCTAAAATCTGTCGGAGAAATGCCTATTGATTGGCAAATTCCAAATATTTAGGGGGAAAATCTCATGACGAAGAAAAATATTTCAATCGCACTGCTCGTTTTGATGATTTTGTCAAATATTTACTTGGTTTTTCGCGTGAATTCTAATACAATGTCGATTGCCTCCTATGACGCGGGAATTTCTCAGCGCACGGGCGTCGGCAAAATGGAAAGTTTTTGGACAAAATATATTGGCGGCTCGAAAAATGTTTCTACAACTTACGAAGACCGCCAACGTGCCGAATCTGACAGCAATAATTCAATTATTTTGCTTTTCGGGATTGATATTGTATTTATCGCCGCGCTTTACTTGGTAAATCGCAAACCAAAGCCCGCGCCCGTTCAAAATGATGAAGATGATTTTAGAAGTTCGCGCAGAGGTCGCAGAAGACGCTAATTTAGTTAGGAGTTAAATTCGTGGCAATAGCGTCGAATGTCGCCAAGTTTGGAATAAAGATTTTTGCCGGGACAGCTCGTGTCATTTAAATCCCTGTGACCGACAATCGCGCCTTTTTTCAGCGGATTTATTTTATATTTTTGACAAAGCCACGCTGAAAGCAGTTTTAACGAATCCATTTGCTGAGGATTGGGCTTTGCAAGTTCAAAATTTCCCGCCACACAAATTCCAACCGAATTTTTATTAAAATGCAGAGCGTGTGCACCGATCGCAAGAGGTTTTCGTCCCTGCTCAATCGTGCCGTCTTTGCGAATTACGTAATGATAGCCGATACCCGCCCAACCGTTAACTTCTTGATGAAATTTGTGAATTTCTTCGGCTGAACTGTCCTTGTCACCGTCGGGAAAGCCGGCGTGGTGAATTACAATCGTTTCTGTAGAGATTCGCTCTTCATATTCCGTGAAATTCAAAAATAATTTGCGGATTGGCGGCTCCCACGTGTCCAAAACATAACGCGCCGCCGCTTTTCTGTTGCCGATTAAAAATTCTGTCGCTCCGAACGCCAACACGCTCAAAAATTTTCTTCTGTCCATGATTTTTGCTCCTTTGAATTTTTCTGCATTATATCATAAAATTTTTTCAACCGCTCCGGTGTTTGCTTGAGTGGTTTTTGTTTTGTATAATGGAAAAAATTTTGATATAATCTCGGCAAAAAATAAAGTGGTGGTGAATTCGTTTGCAGATAAAAGTTTTCAAAGCCGGCAATATGAAAGATGCAATGGATGCCATGAAAGCTGAACTTGGCGACGAGGCGGTTATATTGCACAGCAAAAAATACAAAGAAGGCGGACTTTTGGGAATCGGTAGCCGTGAGGTCGTGGAAATCACTGCGGCGGTCGAAGAAAGTTCTTTGCCACAAAAATCCGAACCGTTGCCCCTTAAACGCCCGACTGTTGCTCCAAATTCTCTTTTGACGCGCTATAAAACCAGCGGCACCGAAGAAACAGTTAAGAGTTTGGAGTTAGGAATTAGAAATGATGAGGCGACGGACTTTGCTAAAGAACTTCAGCGCGCAGAAAAATCAAAATCCGCAGAAGAGGAATCTAAACCTGTCGAAGAAATTAAGCCAGTCGAAGAATCTAAACCTGTCGAAGAAATTAAGCCTGTCGAAGAAATTAAGGCAGTCGAAGAATCTAAACCTGTCGAAGAAATTAAGCCTGTCGAAGAATCTAAGCCTGTCGAAGAAATTAAGCCAGTCGAAGAATCTAAGCCAGTCGAAGAAATTAAGCCTGTCGAAGAAGTTAAACCTGTCGAAGAAATTAAGCCAGTCGAAGAATCTAAACCTGTCGAAGAATCTAAACCTGTCGAAGAATCTAAGCCTGTCGAAGAACCGCCACTTCAACAACCGCAACAAAATGCGGGTTTTACGCAGGAGCAAATGGCGCAGACGCAAGCAATGATTATGGCACAGTTTAATCAAATGCAGATGATGCAACAGGCGGCAATCGCTCAAGCACAGGCTCAGGCGGCAGAGCAAATGCGTTTCCAACAGGTGCAAGTTCAACCCGTCGTGCAAAC
>CAJONF010000067.1 GCA_905236665.1 uncultured Selenomonadaceae bacterium
CCTCCAAAAAAATCTCAACAAAAAATTCCCGCAGAAAATATTTTTTCCTGCCGAAAATTTTTATTAAACATTAATTCACAGCTAATCAGCAAATAATTTTTCGCGTTTAAAATTCAGACAATAGAAAAAGGAGAGTGAACACCATGAAAAAATTTTTAATAGCCGCCGCCGCCGGTCTCGTGATTTTAGGAAGTCAAGTTGATGTTGAGGCTTCGGAAGTTAAAGATTTGAACAAGCCGGCAATAGAAATGCAAGAGGTCGGGAGCTGGACACATTTTAGAGATAAACATTTACTTGGGCGCGAAACTGAAAATGAACGCCGTGATCGTGAAGAACGTGAACGTCGTCATTGGGAACGTCGTCACAACTACAACAATAATTATCACAGAAATCCACCGCCACCGCGCAGAAGATAATAAAAAAAAAATCCCCGACGTTGAAAAATTTCGAGGATTTTTTATTTTTATCCGGCAAGCTCGTTCAAAATATCTTCGCGGGTAATTGCATATGTTCCAGACTTACGCAAAACGATTCCCGCCGCTATATTTGCGATAAATGCGCCGTCGACCGGTTTTAAGCCGCCCGCCAATGCCATTGCAAACGCCGCCGTCACGGTATCGCTTGCACCTGCGCTGTCGAAAACTTCTTGAACGCGTGTTGGCAGGTGAAATGCTTCGTCTTCCGTCACAAGCGTCATTCCGGAGGCTGAACGCGTTGCCAAAATATTTTTTATTCTAAATTTTCGCATGAGATAGCGACCTGCGCGTTCTGCCGCGTCGTCATCGTCGGTTTTTATCGGAGTGAGCAGGATTTTATTTATTTTTGCCACGTTCGGCGTTATATAATCCGCCTGCGAATATTTTATCCACTGATCGCCATATGGCATGACAACGACCGGCACGCCGTGATTATGCGCCATTTTTATTACCGCACCGCAAAATCTTTCCGTGCACACGCCTTTTTCATAATCCGCTAAAACTATCGCATCTAAGCTGTCATTCAGGCGTTTTTTTACGAAATTTTTCAGCGCGTCGAATTGTTCGTCAGTTCGCGGAGCTAAATCTTCAAAATCCATACGAAACATCTGCACATGACCGCTCATCACGCGAACTTTTGTAGTTGTCGGCCACTCCGTCGCGATTAAGCCTTCCTGGTTAATTCCGCTCTTATAAAGTTGTTCGGAAAGAGTCTCGAAATTGTGATCATCGCCGACGAAACCTGCCACGGACGTTTTGCAACCCAAATTAGCTAAGTTGTTCGCGACATTGGCGGCCGCGCCCAGTGAATTTTTCCGATTTACGATTTTTGCAACGGGAACGGGCGCATCGCTGGCAAATTTTTTCACATCGCCGTAATAATATTTGTCCATCATTATATCGCCGATAACCAAGACCTTGCAGCGTTCCACTTTTTTATTAAAAAAATTTCGCCAATCAATTTTATTCATAAGCTCATCTCCTTTTTTAAAATTATATCACGAAGTTTGCAGGGAATAAACGCCGCCACGCAGAATTTTCCCGCCGAGGTGATTTATTATGGAACTTGAATTGAAATACGGATGCAATCCTAATCAAAAGCCCGCAAAAGTCTTTGTTGACGGAGAAAATTTGCCTTTTGAAGTTTTGAACGGGCGACCAGGTTATATAAATCTGCTTGACGCGCTAAATGGCTGGCAACTCGTTCGCGAACTGCGCGAGGCTACAAATTTGCCGGCGGCGGCATCTTTTAAGCACGTTAGCCCCGCCGGAGCTGCAGTTTCTGCGCCGCTTGATGATATTTTAAAAAAAATTTATTTCGCGGAAGGTTTGGAGCTTTCTGAACAGGCTGTAGCTTATATTCGCGCACGCGGTGCCGACAGAATGAGTTCTTACGGCGATTTTGCGATTTTATCTGATGAATGTGACGAAACTACCGCAAATTATCTAAAACGCGAGGTTAGCGACGGAATTATTGCGCCGAGCTACTCTACAAAAGCTCTGGAAATTCTTAAATCAAAACGCGGCGGCAATTATCTTGTTTTAAAAATGAATCCCGACTATGAACCGCCCGAAATTGAACGGAAAACTATTTTTGGCGTAACTTTTGAACAAAAACGCAACGATATTAAAATTTCTGAGGAATGTTTGACAGATATTCCGACTAAAAATAAAAATTTCACGCCAGAAGCTCGCCGCGACCTTTTAACCGCGCTGATAACTTTAAAATACACGCAATCGAATTCAGTTTGCTACGCTAAAGGAGGTCAAGCTATTGGAATCGGCGCAGGTCAACAAAGCCGCGTTCATTGTACACGTTTGGCGGGAAATAAGGCGGATTTTTGGTTTTTGCGTCAATGTCCAAAAGTTTTAGATCTTCCGTTCAAAAAAAATATAAAAAGACCCGACCGCGATAACGCGATCGATGTTTATTTAGGCGGTGAGACTTTTGACGACAGCTGGGAAAATATTTTCACGGTTAAGCCCGAAAAATTCACTAACGACGAAAAAAAATCCTGGCTGAAAAAATTTAGCGGCGTCTCTCTGGCATCAGACGCATTTTTTCCATTCGGCGACAACATTGAACGCGCTCATCAATCCGGCGTGAATTTTATTGCGCAAACCGGCGGTTCAATTCGCGACGACAACGTTATTGAGACCTGCGACAAGTACAATATCGCCATGGCTTTTACTCACATTCGACTTTTCCACCATTGAACCGATAAAAAAATTTTTCCCTTCGACAGCCGAGGGGATTTTTTTTATGCGCATAAAATCTTTCGATAAAAAAAAATTTTTTTTCCGCGTCCTGCCTAGCTCCAATAAAAAGTCGCATTGTGACCCGTTCGCGAGCTGTTCACAAAGTTGTTTTGGTTTGATATAATCATGCCGCTCAAAAATTTAACAGGAGAAAATTTTACAGGGAGGAGGCGCGAGCGTATTTTTTTTTCACACTTTGAAAGGAGGTTTTAAAATGCAGTTGACAAAAGTTCGGAAAAGGTCTGGGCAACGCGTAAATTACGACCGTGAAAAAATTTTTAACGCTATATCCGGTGCGAACCGTGACGCGTCGACGCTCGCCGATAAACTTTCCGAAGATGATTTGAATCTTGTCACCGATTCTGTCGAAAAAGCCATTGCGGAAAATGAAATTATCGGCGTTGAAGCGATTCAAGACCAGGTAGAAAAATCGCTCATGGCACATGGTTTCTTTGACGTGGCAAAACAATTTATCGTTTATCGACAAAAACACACTCAACGCCGCGCCGCGCAGAAAAAATTGATGGACACCTACCGCGATATTTTTTTTGCTGATTCCGTGGACATTGATTTAAAACGCGACAATGCCAACATTAACACCGATGCGTCAATGGGCATTATGTTAAAGCTCGGCGCGGAAAGTTCCAAGCATTTTGTCGATAATTACGTTTTGCCGGAAGAATTTGCGCAGGCGGATAAAGAAAATTGGATTCATATTCACGATAAAGATTTTTCGCTGATAACTTTTAATTGTTGCCAAATAGATTTGTTAAAACTTTTTCGCGGCGGATTTTCTACAGGTCATGGTTTTCTGCGCGAACCGAATTCTATTCGCTCCTATGCCTCTTTGGCGTGCATAGCAATTCAAAGCAACCAAAATGATATGTTCGGCGGTCAAAGCATAAACGCTTTTGATTATGCAATGGCTGATGGTGTAAGAAAATCTTTTAAGCGAGCAATTCGCGACGAGATTAAAAGAGCCAGCGTTTTTTGTGAAATTTCTACGGCGGACGAGGTTGATTTTAATATTTGCACTTATTCAGAGGAAAAAAATCCCGCCGCAATCGAAAATTTAGCTAAAGTTGTCGGTTCAGAAAAGATCGCAGAAAAAATTTATAGTCTGGCGTGCGCGGACGTTGAAGAGGAAACTCATCAAGCAATGGAAGCTTTAATACATAATTTCAATACTCTTCACAGCCGAGCAGGAGCGCAGGTGCCTTTTAGTTCGATAAATTATGGAATGGATACTTCTTTTGAAGGTCGGCTCGTCATTCGCGAAGTTTTAAATGCAATAGATGCGGGACTTGGCAACGGTGAGACGCCAATTTTCCCTATCAGCGTTTTTCAATTAAAAAGCGGCGTTAATTACAACATCGACGACAGAAATTATGATTTATTCCGCCAAGCGTGCAAAGTCAGTGCAAAACGTCTTTTCCCGAATTTCGTTTCACTGGACGCGCCATATAATTTGCAATATTACAAGCCCGGCGATTATAACAGTTATGTTGCAACAATGGGTTGTAGAACTCGTGTTATGAGCAACGTTAATGGTCGCGAGGAATCCGGTAGCAGAGGAAATTTCTCTTTTGTGACAATTAATCTGCCGAAACTTGCACTGGAATCAAAAGGCAACGTTGAAAAATTTTTTGAACTCTTTGACAAGTACATAACTCTTTGTCACGATTATCTTTTATTACGCTTAAAGACGATTGAGGAAAAGCACGTGTACAATTTCCCGTTCCTTATGGGGCAAGGCGTGTGGATGGATTCGGAAAAACTCAAGCCGACCGATAAAATTAAAGATGTCCTGAAGCACGCTAGCTATTCAATCGGTTTTTGCGGTTTGGCAGAATGTTTGGTGGCTTTAATCGGTAAACACCACGGGCAAAGCGAAGAAGCTCAAGAACTCGGATTAAAAATCGTTAAAAGATTGCGCGAACGCACCGACGCTTATACCAAAGCTGAAAAAAGAAATTGGACGACTTTTGGGACGCCAGCAGAATCGACCGCGGGACAATTTCAGCGTTCAAATCGGAAAATTTACGGGAATATAAAAGGCGTGACTGATCGTCCCTACATGACGAATTCAAGCCATGTGCCGGTTTATTTCCCAATCTGCGCGGGCGATAAAATTAGAATTGAAGCACCATATCACGCGCTGTGTAACGCGGGACATATTGCGTATATAGAAATGGACGGCGACCCGACAAAAAATATTTCCGCGTTTGAAGCTTTGGTCAGGGCAATGCACGATGCCAATATGGGCTACTTTTCGATAAATCACCCCGTCGACCGCGATCCTGTTTGTGGTTACACGGGAATTATCAAAAATGAATGTCCGCATTGCCACAGAAAAGAAGTTGAGACCGGAACTTTCCACATAAAACGCTTAAAGCCTAACGATAAATAAAAAAGCCCTCCGTCAGAAATTTGGCGGAGGGAAATTTTTTTGTCAATGATTAAATTTTTGTTCGACTTTTGTAAAAATCAGAGGAATTATAAATAGGATTGAAAAAAATGGTAGGAACGCTTTAAAAAATTTGTAAGCTCCGACGCTCAAGAACAATTTCAGCAAAGGATAAACTGCCACGGCAATGACGCCTAAAACTGCAAAACCGATTATGATTCGCCACAATTTATCTTTGGGTGATACTTTTGTTTTAAAATTTATGAATCGTTGCTCCATGAACCAGCCTAAGAAAAATGCCAGTCCAAATCCCAGCGCGTCAAAGGCATCTGCGCGGGCAACGAGCGGATCAACCAAAACTTTTCCGCCGATAAAATCTTCAGGATACGGTTTAAAGTACAGCCACATGAAAATAACCGATACAACTATCAGCCCGACGATAAAAAAGAAAAATTGCCGCTCCTCATCTTTGCCTATCCACGCAAAAATTTTTTCAACCAAGAAAAATAATCCGATAGAATAAATCATTGCGAATAAAACATCTTGCGGAGTGTGTGCTCCCAAAAAATTTCGCGAAAACGCAATTAACAAGACTATCAGCGCGAAAAAAGCGATTATCGGTTTAGCTAAAACTTTTCTGTAGAAAAATGCAAAGCCGCCGAAAATTGCCGTGCCAAATTGCGCGTGACCGCTGGGAAATGACCAACTAGACGACTTTTGCAGTGTATCAGTAGCGGGAATTATCGTCGCGTCTTTTATCCACGGGCGATAAACGCAGAATGTACCTTTTAAAAGTTCGTTTATCACCCGTCCACACGTCGCGTTGAACAAAATAAATATGCCCGCGTTTTTGTTCACGCACCAAAACAAAATTGCAGGGATCGCCGCCGCTAATGCACTTTTTGGCAGAGCAGAGACTAGCGAAAAAAAAGTTTCACCGCCCCAATCGTTACGCAATTCTTGCAAAAAAAGTAAATAATCTAAATCCACAGCGTCCTCCGAATTAATACAGCGGATATTTTTCACAGAGCGCGGCTACGCGAGCACGCGCTTGATTTTTTTTGTCATCGTCAGCGGGATTATCCAGAACCAATGCGATAATATTGCCGACTTCGCGCATATCGTCTTCTTTAAAACCGCGTGTCGTCAGCGCAGGACTGCCAAGCCTCAATCCGCTGGTAACAAACGGGCTACGCGGCTCAAATGGAATTGTATTCTTGTTTGCAGTGATATTTACCTCGTCAAGGACATTTTGCGCCTCTTTGCCGGTGATATTTTTGCTCGTGAGATCGACAAGCATTAAGTGATTATCCGTGCCGCCGCTAACAATTCTAAAACCGTCCGCCGTCAACGTTTCAGCTAAAATTTTTGCATTCTTGATAATTTGCGCGGCATATTCTTTAAATTCCGGTTGAAGAGCTTCACCGAACGCCACAGCTTTTGCCGCGATAACGTGCATTAAGGGGCCGCCCTGCGTACCGGGGAAAATCGCTTTGTTGAATTGTTTGCCAAATTCAGCGTCTTTGCACAGAATCAAACCGCCGCGAGGTCCGCGCAGGGTTTTATGCGTCGTGGAAGTCACAACATCAGCATAGGGCAAGGGACTGGGGTGCAAGCCCGCCGCGACTAAGCCGGCAATATGCGCCATATCCACCATTAAATATGCGCCAACCTTTTTTGCAGTACTTGCGAGCCGTTCAAAGTCGATTATCCGCGAATAAGCCGACGCTCCCGCCACGATAATTTTAGGTTTGCAGTCCTGCGCGATTTTTTCAAGCTCATCATAGTCAATCGTTTCAGTTTCGCGACTTACTCCGTAGGGAACGATTTTAAAATATTTGCCGCTCATGTTTACGGGTGAACCGTGCGTCAAATGCCCGCCGTCCGTCAAATTCATTCCCATAATCGTATCGCCGGGCGTGGCGAGCGCGTAATAAACCGCCATATTTGCCTGTGCACCGCTATGCGGCTGAACATTTGCATAATCACAGTCAAAAAGTTTTTTAACTCTATCAATGGCGAGCTGTTCTGCCACATCAACAAATTCACAACCGCCATAATAACGCTTGCCAGGATAGCCTTCTGCGTATTTATTGGTTAAAACCGAGCCTTGAGCCTCCATGACAGCCTTGCTCACGATATTTTCCGACGCGATCAACTCCAATTTGTTGCGCTGACGATTAAGTTCATTTTCAACCGCCGCGAAAAGTTCCGCGTCCTTTTTCAAGCCTTCAAGTAAATTCATACTGTAACCTCCAAAATTTAATCGTTAATCTGCGGCGTTTTCATGAAGCCGAGCACTTCCAAAATGCCGAGCAGACCTTTTGCCGCCACATCGTTGACAATTTTGCCGTCCGCGTCGAAATAATAGAAATTCATTGCGCTGAACGAAAATTTTTTGCCGGTAGGAGCCATTCCCATAAAATCGCCGTCATGCGTGCCGCTACAAATCCAACTCACCGCAACTTTGTCATCTTCCGCCGCCATGTCGACAATTTCCCAGCGAATATCCGAAAAACTTTTTCGCATGAAGTCAACGACGCTCAAATAGCCCAAGCCGCCGTAAAGTTTATCCTTCGACACCAAACTTGAGAATTCTGCCGCGTCCGAAACAAGTTCCTGCGCCAATTCCTTGTCGTTCGTGTTAATGCACGTCATGAATCGGCGAATCGAAATTTTATTACGTTCGGCTTTGCTCATTCCAACTCCTCCATTATTTTTTCCTCCGAAATTGCTCCGTGGCGTAAAATTTTTGGCTCCGGCGCAGTTAAATCAATTATTGTTGACGAAATTCCGAATTTGCACGCGCCGCCGTCCAAAATTATTTCCACGCGTCCAGATAAATTTTCTAAAACTTCCTGCGCGGTTCTCGGCGGATTTTTTCCAGATAAATTTGCGCTTGGTGCCGCTATCGGAACTCCGGATAATTTTATCAGCGACAACGCCACGTCATTTGCCGGAAATCTTATGCCGACGCTCGATTTTCCGCCCGTCACGAAGTCGGGAATAATTTTATTCTTTGGCAATATTATCGTCAAGGCTCCCGGGCAAAATGCCGCGAATAATTTTTCTGCCGCCAATGAAATTTTTGCCACGCGCTCAACCATTTCTAAATTCGCCACGTGCAAACTCAACGGTTTATCGGAAGGTCTGCCCTTCGCCGCGAAAATTTTTTCACACGCCGCCACATTCAGCCCGTCCGCGCCCAAGCCGTATACAGTTTCCGTTGGGAACGCGACAATTTCTCCGCGCTTGATAAATTCCGCCGCTAAAATTAAATTTTCTTCCGTCGGCTGTAAAATCTTTGTCTGCAATTTGATTTCTCCTTGTTTTTAATATAATCTGCGTGCCCTCTAATCGAATTCGCTAAGCGGTTATGGCAAAATGAAAACCCCGTGCAGTTCGTTAAGCTACGCGGGGGAATATTTTAGCCTATTTAGCCGTTAAAATTTTTGACAGGTCGTTAACAAGCGCGTTGATTCGTTCAAATTTTAATTTATAGCTCACGCGGTTGGCAATTAGGCGCGCCGTGGAATTCATAATCGTGACAATCTCTTCAAGATTATTTTCGCGAAGTGTAGTGCCGGTTTCCACAATGTCAACGATACTTTCTGACAAGCCGACAATAGGACCAAGTTCAATCGAACCGTTCAGCTTGATATATTCCATTTGCATACCCTGCGCCGTGAAAAATTTTTCAGCAATGCGCGGGAATTTTGTAGCCACGCGGGTTTGAGCATAATCTTCAAGGCGTGCACGCTTTTTATCTTTAGGAACCGCCATCATCAAATGACATTTGCCAAAACCTAAGTCAAGCAACTCATAAACATTCTTGCCGGATTCGTCTATAACATCTTTGCCGATAATGCCGATATCCGCCGCGCCATATTCAACATAAGTCGGCACATCAGCAGTTTTCGTGATTATAAATTTTAACTTTGCCGCGTCGTTTGTGATTATAAGTTTACGAGATTTTTCGTAAAGACCTTCAGCCGTCCAGCCGACTTTTTTTAAAAGTTCAGCCGACAAGCCGAAGAGTTTACCTTTTGGCAAAGCGACCGTTATAAAATTTTTTTCTTGCAAATTATTTTCTCCTTGCTCCTAAAAAAAAACCGACGCATTGTCGGGAAATTTTTATCGTAAAATTTTTTGTCGATTGAAATTAATCTTTGGAAAGATCGGAGCCGTCTTTGAGCCAGCTCATCATGCCGCGCAGTTTTGCACCGACAGTTTCGATTTGGTGTTCGGCGTGAATTCTGCGCTGTGCCAAGAAGTTTGCACGACCAGCCGCACGATTTTCGACAAGCCAGTTGCGAGCAAAAGAACCGTCTTGAATTTCTGCCAACGCTTTTTCCATAGCTTTTTTAACTTCGGGCGTGACGATTTTCGGACCGGTGGTGTAGTCGCCATATTCCGCCGTGTCACTGATAGACTTACGCATTTTCGCCATGCCGCCTTCGTACATAAGGTCGACGATTAATTTCATTTCGTGGAAAGTCTCGAAGTAGGCGATTTCCGGTTGGTAACCAGCCGCAACCAAAACTTCAAAGCCATTCTGAATCAGATGAGTTACGCCACCGCAAAGCACGCACTGTTCGCCGAAAAGATCGGTCTCGGTTTCCTCTTTGAATGTGGTTTGAAGTACACCAGCGCGAGTTCCGCCAATGCCGCGAGCATAAGCCAGCGCAATATCAAAGCATTTGCCAGAGGCGTCTTGTTCAACAGCGAAAACATCAGGGACGCCGCTACCTTCGACGAAAGTTCTGCGGACAAGATGACCGGGACCTTTTGGAGCTACCATAAAAACATCGACATCGGGCGGCGGAATTATTTGCTTAAAATGAATGTTGAAACCATGAGCAAAAGCCAGAGCCGATCCGGATTTTAAATTCGGCGCGATTTCGTTTTTGTAAACATCAGCTTGTTTCTCGTCGGGAATAAGTACCATTGTGATATCCGCGATTTTGACGGCTTCAGCAACTGTTAAAACCTTCAATCCGGATTTTTCAGCAACAGCTTTTGATTTAGAACCCGCATACAAGCCCACAACGACATTAACGCCGCTGTCTTTCAAATTCAAGCTGTGAGCGTGTCCCTGGCTACCGAAACCGATGACGGCGACGGTTTTGCCATTCAAAATATCAAAGTTAACGTCGTTGTCATAATAAACTTTTGCCATTAGTCGAACCTCCAAAAAAAATTACTAATTTAAATCTGCAACAGTGTATCACTATTCGCGGTTGCTTTCAAGGGCTTAGCCCTTTTTTATTTCCGCTCACTGTGATAAAATCGCTAAAAAACCTAAGGAGGCAGCTATGGTTAGAAGAATTTACGTTGAAAAACGCGCGGGATTTAATGTTCCTGCAAAAAATCTGCTCGACGACTTCAAAGACACTCTAGACATTAAAATTGACGGCTTGCGGCTGTTCGTTCGCTATGATATTGAAGATTTGAGCGACGAAGACTTCCAAAAAGTCCGCGATATTGTTTTTCGCGAGCCAAATGTTGACAATTTCTATTACGAACTGCCCAAAGATCTTGATTTAACGAAAACTTTTGCGGTTGAGTATTTGCCGGGGCAATTTGATCAGCGTGCGGACTCGGCGGCGCAATGTATTCAGTTGGTAACAGGAAAAGAATTGCCGATAATCCATTCTGCGCGGATAATTTCGTTAATCGGCGATATTTCACCCGACGATTTCGCTAAAATTAAATACTACTCGATAAATGCGATTGAATCACGCGAGGCAAGCTTTAAAATCCCTGCGACGTTGAAAATTTCCGCTGAAATTCCGCCTGACGTTGAGATTTTAGCCGATTTTAATACCCTTAACGCCGACGAACTTAAAAATTTTATAAATCTGCGCGGCTTGGCTATGAATATCAACGATTTAAAGTTTTGCCAAAAATATTTCCGCGAAATTGAACAAAGACCGCCTACA
>CAJONF010000068.1 GCA_905236665.1 uncultured Selenomonadaceae bacterium
ACAGTGTCTTTACCTGCGCTAAGTGAAACGGTCGTGCCAAATTCTCCTGTATTTGTGTCAAGAATAATTGAATCATCGCCCGCACCTGCATCTACATGATCGCCTTTTCCGGCTCTGATAGTATCGTCATGTTCCGAGCCGATTACCGTGGTGTAATAGCTGGTTCCGTTAACGAATTGGTTTGCAACAACATAAACTTTTTCTGTGGCTGCTGAGGCGTCAATAGTTCCGTTGCCTGCGTCAAGATAAACATCAAGCGTTTTATTTGTGGTGACTTGATCGTCGTTGAGACCGGCAACTTTAACGTGTATGGCATTGGAAGTTTCTTCGCCTACATTTATGTAGTTGGCAGTCTCTGCATCTGCGCCGAAGCCGATAGCGTCGCCTTTTTGGTTAATATTGTCACCGGAAAGTAAATCTTTAACTGATTCAAAATCTGTGGCTACAATAACGTCGCCGTCAGCCGCGCTGTAATCTTTGATTGTGTAGCTTGCGTTGTCAAAGAAATAGTCCGCGCCTTCGCCGCCCGTTACAACGTCGTTAGCTCCCGCGTCGATAGAATCATTACCCGCGCCGCCTTCAAAGGTAGCTTTCGTGTCGCCTTCGTGCTTGAACAGCACGCCGCCTTCGCCGCCAATAACTTTATTTTTACCCGTGGCATTTTCGCCCAAATAAACAATGCCGCTATTGTCACCTAAATTAATTTCATGAGACGCCGTAACGACATCATCACCTGCGCCGACAACAACGATAGGATCTTTAGCAGTGTCCGCCGTCAAAGAAATGTTTACTACTCTGACAGCGTCGCTTTCGTCTTCCTGAATGTTAATCGGAACTCTGCCGACATTTTCATCGGAATTTGCAATTTCGAGAGTAACATGAGCCGCCGAACCAAGATCAGCCGCGTCTGTAAAAATATTGATGTTGGATTCGGTACCTTCTTGAGGTTCGCTCTCGTCCG
Source organism: uncultured Selenomonadaceae bacterium (assembly GCA_905236665.1). Lineage (GTDB taxonomy): Bacteria > Bacillota > Negativicutes > Selenomonadales > Selenomonadaceae > Quinella. Next base: position 962 of record CAJONF010000068.1, read on the forward strand.
TTTCATAGCCAGCTAAATCATAGTCCGCTATATCGCTGTTTTCAAGATCATAGAAAGCTTCGTAAGCTGTACCTTTTCTTGAGCGTTTATCTTCTGCGCTACCTAAAGAGGCAATAGCTTCCCATCTTTCATCGTAGTTCATGAGACTTCTAACATCTCCTTTAATAACAGTCTAAACGTTTCCTTTGAGCTAAATTTTTGTTCCAAGGCATCACCCCTTCACAAAAGTTTTAAATTTAACGACGTTGCTTTGAAAGTTCGCAACAAGAAAACGGAACCAGCTGATCAGGCTTTAATGGAATCGTTCCTTTTACAAAACACTCAAAATTCCAAGCGTCGAAATATTTTAATCCTGCACCGAGATTAATACGGTTTAGGCTTGTATGGAAACGGTCGGACTCAAAACTTTTGAATCCCTATTGGTCAGACGATTGATCACGTCGCCGCCATGTCAAGTTTATCTAAGGTCATTTGCCTTAAACTGGAGTGATTTTATAACCAAATTCCCCTTTGTGTCAATAGTGGCAAGACTTGTAGCTAAAAAATCCTTGACACAAAAAAAAGGCTCGTCTATAATCGGCGGTGTTTAGCTGAAATTTTTATTAAGGAGGTGTCGAGCTTGAAGAGAACCTTCCAACCAAATACACATTGGCGCAAGAAAACGCACGGCTTTCGTGAACGCATGAAAACCAAAGGCGGTCGACTTGTCATCAAAAGACGCCGTCAGCGGGGCAGGAAAGTGCTTACAGCTTAAAGGTGCGGCAGGTCACTAATCGAGGTGACCTTTTTTTTCGCTTATCGGCAGAGGATTTCTTATGTATAATCTAAACAAGGCTCAAATTTTCCGCGGCAAGAACGAGTTTAACTCGGTGCACTCCTGCGGGAAATCTTTTGCAAATCATGCGCTGGTTGCCCTTATCGTAAACGATGAACGCTACAATGGCAAAATTGGTTTTGCGGCAGGAAAAAAATTAGGCGGCGCAGTCGTTCGCAATCGTGTCAAGCGGCTAATGCGCGAGGCTTATCGTCTTAATAAAAATCTTCTTCGCCGCGATTTTGGCATGGTTCTTGTCGGACGAAAATTTCTTGTCCACGCCAAATTCAAAGACGCCGAAAAAGCTTTTCTGGATATTTGCAAGCGTGCAAAACTTTTTAAATCATGACGAAATTTTTAATAGGTATAATAAAATTTTATCAACGGTGGTTATCGCCGTTAAAAGCCCCGTGTTGTCGTTTCGTGCCAACGTGTTCGGTTTATGCCGTGGACGCGCTGAGAAAATACGGTGTAATTCGCGGGGGAATGTTGGCATTGTGGAGAATTCTGCGATGCAATCCTTTTTGCAAAGGCGGCTACGACCCAGTTCCTAGTTCCTAGAAGGATGTGATTTTTTGGAAGAACCCGGATTCTTTAGCGGGATATTTGATCCGATAGAAAAATTAATGAACGCCGTGCTAACTGCGCTCTATTCGTTAACAGAAATGTGCGGCGTGCCCAGCTACGGTCTGGCAATAATTCTTTTAACCGTGCTGATAAAAATTTTGGTTTACCCGCTGACAAAAAAACAACTGCAATCAATGAAGGCGATGCAACGTATTCAGCCGCAGATGAAAAAGTTGCAAGAAAAATACAAAGACAATCCGCAAGTCATGCAACAAAAATTAATGGAGCTCTATCAAAAAGAAGGAGCAAATCCCATGTCGGGTTGTTTACCCATGCTGATTCAAATGCCAATTCTAATGGGTATGTACTACACGTTGTTTAGTTTCGATTATGGCGGTGCGCCGCCGTCGTTTTTGTGGTTACCAAGCTTATCAGAAACAGACCCGACCTATGCATTGCCGTTCCTCAGCGCGGCTACAACTTTTCTTCAACAAAAGATGATGTCGAACACGAGCGAAGCTAATCAGCAAATGAAAATCATGATGATTGTAATGCCGCTGTTTATCGGCTGGATAAGTTTAAATTTCCCCGCAGGGCTGGTACTGTATTGGGTTACGATGAATTTTGTGCAGATTATTCAACAGTGGTGGACAAATAGACAGGATGACAATAAGGAGGCTGCCTAAATGGCTAATGTGATTGAAAAAACCGGCAAGACTATAGATGAAGCAATAGCTGCGGCGGTCGCTGAACTGGGCGTGGCTAAAAGCGAACTTGACATTGAAGTTTTGGAAACGCCCACTAAAAAATTTTTCGGTTTGCTCGGCGAAACACCCGCTAAAATTCGTGCAACGGTAAAAGCTCCCCCACCAAAAGAAAAATCCGTCGAAAAAATTCCCGCTGAAGAAATTGTTGCAGAACCCGTAGAAAAATTCGAGCCGGTGTTAGAACCGTCGCCTGTTGAAGAACAAACTTTTGACCGTGAACAAGTCCTTGCCGCGGCAAAAAGTTTCCTGCAGGAAGTTTTCGCGGCGATGAAAATTAATGTGTCAATCGAAGTCGAGGAATTCGAGGACGGCTATCAATTCAATCTGGTCGGTAAAGGTCTTGGCGTTTTAATCGGGCGGCGCGGGCAAGCTTTGGACGCTTTGCAATATCTGCTGAATTTGGCGGTTAATCGCAAGAACATGGATGAAAAAATTCATTTCACTCTTGATGTGGAGGATTATCGCCGCCGCCGCGAAGACACGTTGATTAAATTGGCAAAGAGCGTGGCAGATCGTGCAATTAAAACCCGCCGTGATGTCCGCTTGGAGCCGATGAATCGCCATGAACGCAAAATTATTCATACCGTCTTGCAGGACAATGAGCGAGTCGAAACACACAGTGCGGGCGAGGAACCTTATCGCTATATTATTGTCACGCCCAAGCGTTTTAGAAGATAAGAATAAAAAATAATGAGTTTGACTGCCGGTAATAGCCAATGAATATTAATCTTTGGTTAAAAGGGAATGGCGGTCTTTTTTTTTGCCAGCGAATGTGCTAAGCTACAAATGGCGCAAGCCGAAAAAATCAACAGAGAGAAAGTGTCAATGGAGATGACGAAGAGAAAAAATAATAACTCGCGGCGTGGGGTCTTCGCTGTTGCAATTTTCTTCGGCGCGTTGGCGGCAAGTGGACAAGTCGCCGCCTCTCAAACGGAATATATTTATTCAGACGATTTACCGGCGATTGAGATGGAATTTTTTGACAGCGACGAACTTAGTTCCACGTATGATTTCAGCGAGCCGATAATTAATGCGGCAAAATATTCCGCGTCCTATTGGAAAAATATTCTTAACCTGCGGTCGGGCGCGGTGCCGTGGCAAATTGCCTTAACTACCAGCGATGGGAAAATTATCAATGCGCAAACATATTCTTTTTATAGAAACGCCGCGACGAAAACAAATTACATAGCGCAAATGTTGCAGGGTAATCGGACGCTCACAGCTTTTGATTTGCAAAGTTTAGCTGATGAAAAAATTTTGGCTGATGAAGTTCAAACGCTGTTGCGAGAAAATGCGTCGGCAAATAGAGGAGCTATTTCTGTCGTTACGATTGGCAAATATCTGGGCATGAATAGAATCGACGCTAAAAACGGTTGGAGCATTGATGAAAAAACAATCCTGCCGACGAATGAACAAGCCGCGGATTTAGTCGGTGCATTGCGTTTAGAATTGGCTCATGCACTCGGCGCGGAAGTTTTGCTTGATTCAACCTTAAAAAAATTTTCTAAAGATGCCAGCGATATAAATGCTTGGACATTTCATCTTGTCGACACGAACGGGAATGCGGCGGCAGTCGGTAAACAAATCGTCACCAGCGCGGAACTTATCGCCTTGCAAGATGAAGATCCCGAATTGAACGCGGCTGATTTTTTCGTGGCTGATAAAAAAATTTTTTTCGTGGGCAATAATGTCACCAAAGTTTTAAACAATGCGACCTTTGACGGCGTAAAAGGTATTCCGCTGAATGCGTGGAACGGCTCAAATTTTGACGGCGTGCAGACTCTTATCCCCGGCTTGATGAGCAATCTTCCCTACAAAAATTACTCGACGTTCACTGAATTAGAACTAGCCGCTATGCAAGACCTTGGCTACAATATTGACAGGAAAAAATTTTTTGGGCGTTCTGTTTATTCAAGCGGCGGGAGTCTCACGAACTTGACAAATTATACCAGCGATGAGGATTTGGCGATTGGCTTACACGTTTGGGGCACGAATAACACCATTAATCAGCGCGCCAATATTTCTTTGACAGGCGACGGCGCAGTTGGTATTCGTGTGGACGGTTTAGAAAATAAAGTTACGATTCGTTCCGGTGCCTCGATAAATTCTGACGGTGAGCGTGGCAAAGGCGTTTTAATTTCATACGGGCGCGACCAAAGTTTAGACATTGCGGGAAATGTTTCAGCGGCGGGCAATGCAGTAGAATTTAATTTTGGCTCGAATATGCTCGGCGCAAGCAGTGAATATCGCGGCTCTTATTTGCGACATCTGCGCGGCATAAATTCTTCCGGAAATATCTCAAGCGCGAGAAATCTTTCATTGAACATAACGGACGGCTTTAATTATTCAGCGGACGAACTTAACGGCGCACTTGTCAACGATTTTAATTTAAGCGGCAGTTTAACGGGCGGTGAACACGCCATTTATATTGGCAAAAATGCTTTCGTGAAAAATATCAACATAAACAACGGCGCAGATATTACGGGCGACATTGTCTCGGATTGGAAACATTTCACGGCGGCGGACGGTTTCCCAACAAATATGGGTTTCGCGATTAGAATTCAATATGACGGCAAAACAATAAATCCCGCCAGATATGTTCCAGATCTAGTGACGGATTTAAATTTCAATGCGGATATAAAATACGGCGGGGATATAATCGGCGCGGATAATATAAAAATGCACGTGACGGGCGGCACTCTCAATTATAGCGGCACGGCTGATATCTTAAGCGTTGACGTGGCAAATGGTGCAAATCTTTTCGGCGGCACATTTAATCTAAACGACATGACCGGAAATTTCGCCACGGGTTATACCGACGATACCACAGGCAAATTTTATAACCACGGCACGATTGGCGCATCTTCTGCTGATACGAACTTGGTTATAAACGGTGATTTAATCAGCGACGGCATTTTGCAGAAAGTCAGCGGCGGTAAAGCAGGTTCTATTATTGTCAACGGCGCGGCAGATATAAACGGCTCCACCGTCACGACGGATTCTCTTTTGCCAAATGAAACTGCTACTGTATTAATCGCTGAATCAATCACGGGCGAAATTAAAAATCCCGTTGATAAGCCCGTTTCAATCTCCGCCATGTTAAACGCCACGGGTGAAATTGTCGGCAATACTTTAACCGTCACCACCTATGAAACAAATAATCTGGACGGCTTGAATTCAAAGGAAGAGCAAACTTTCGACGCGATGAAAAATATGTTTGAAACGCTCGAAGAGGAAAATAAACAGGACGAAATGCGCGATCTTTACAATTTAAACCCCGTCGAGGCTAAACAGACTTTAACGGAAATTGGCTCAAACGATTCCGCGCAGGTTATGAGCGTGGCTCAACAAAGTACCGCCGTTGACAAGATGATTTCAAATCGAATCACGCACGTTTTCACGCCAGATTATGTCGACGCGGCGTCACAGGGCTTTTCTACTGACCATTTCGATATACCCGCGACGAATTTTTCAACCGACCATTTCGACGTACCCGCGACAAGTTTTTCAACCGACCATTTCGACGTACCCGCGACGAATTTTTCACACGACCATTTCGACACGACTACGAAGAATCCGGATTATGTAGAAGTAAATGTGCACCCGACAAATTTTGCTGATGGTGATGATTCCGCACCGGCAATCAAAGTTAAAGTTAAAACTCCTAAGCGGCAGGAAAATAATTTCTGGCTAAACTACATGAAAAACTGGGGCAGTTTGCGTGGCGGCACAGATTATCACGGCTCCGCGATAGTCGGCGGCTATGACAGACCGATTAGTAAAAAATGGCGTGCAGGAATTTTCGCTACTTATGGCACAATCGGCTATGGCGCAGAATCTTCGCGAGCCACAGTTTACGATACGCGCCTTGGTCTTTATGCCGGTTATCACAATCGCCAGAGCAATCTTTATTTTTATGTCAATGGCGGACAGCTTAGAAACTCTTTGCACAGGGGAATTTCCCCGCTCGGCTTATCAACAAACGCCAAATACAACAGCCGCATTTTTGAAATTGGCGGCGAATACAAATACGATCTCACCCCCAAAAAAATTTGGCACGTTAACCCTTATGTAAATTTCCAGACATCGCACCTAAAACAGAACAGTTACAAAGAGAGTGGCGCGGGCATTTACAATCAGCACGTAAACGCCAACAGCAATACTTACTTTGCCGCGCAGGTTGGTTTGGATTTGAAACGCTATTATCGGCGGGGTATGGTTGGTTTAAAATTTGGCGTTAAACACGGGTTCACGGGT
>CAJONF010000069.1 GCA_905236665.1 uncultured Selenomonadaceae bacterium
ACGATTGATTGAACTTAATCCGAAAAATTTTTCCCCGTTTGAGCAGGAGCCACAACTTTTGGGAATTTATCATTGGAATCAGGGTTTGCGTTCTATGCATAAACACGAAGACCGCCTTGAATTGAATTTTATTCTTTCTGGCAACGGAATTATCGTTGTAGACGGAGAAATTTGCAATGCGCAGGCGGGTGATGTCCTAATTTACAACAGCAATGCCCTGCACGATGAAAATTTAATTTTGGATTCGCAGATAAATGCCTGGTGTATCGCCGTCACGAATTTAAAACTTCCCGATTTGCCAGTTAATCATCTCGTTAAGAAAGATTTTTCGCCGCGTATCCCTTGCCAAAAAGTTTCTAATCAACTTTCGCAACTTTATCCGATTATTCATCATTACGCGCAGGAAAAAAACGGTTATCTTATTGCAAATACCCTTGCTCGTGCTGTTGTGCTAATCATTTACGAAATTATTCAGGCGAATGCAACAGCTGTAAAAAAGGAAAATAATTTAATCGTTGAGCAAGTTCGCCGCTACATTGAGGAAAATTACGCCGACGACTTGAAACTTGCAGATCTTGCCGCGCTTGCAAACACCAGCGAATATTATTTATCGCACGTTTTTAAAAAGATTACGAATTATTCTCCGCAACAATATATTTTGCGGCGGCGAATCGGCAAAGCTCAATGTCTTTTGATTTACACGCAACTTTCTTTGTCGGAAATTTCCGCACAGGTCGGTTGCAATGATTCAAATTATTTCAGCCGCCTATTTAAAAAAATTATCGGAATGTCGCCGCGGCTTTATCGTCAAAAATGGCGAGAATCGTCACTTGGCTCCGTTCCGTCCGATATATAAAAAAAATTCCCCACGATAATTCGTCGGGAAAATTTTTTTTGCTAAAATAATTTGTTCAGAAGATCTTTCCTATCGCCACAATTAAAATCGTTCCGATAGCGCACGTGCCAGCAAATAAAGTTGTTGTTATTGCATAAATTTTATCGCCGTCAAATTTTTTATTGTTTTTCATGGTTAATCGCTCCTTCAAAATTTTTTTAAGTTGTTATCTTCTTGATGTTGCGAATTATATCAAACGCCGAATAAATTTCCTTAACGCACTTGCCGAGTTTTTGCAGATAATTTGTCGATATGACGCCGCAAAAAATTTTTCTTGTAAAAAATCAGCACAATCTTGCGCGGTCATCTGACAAAAATTTTTTTCAGCGGTTGCAATGCGATTATTTGTGTAATAAAATTTAGCGGCATTAAAAAGTTTTGGAGGTCGATACCAATGATTTCAAGTACAGATTTTAGAACCGGTTTAACGATCGAGATTGACGGAATGGCGTGGCAAGTTGTCGAATTTCAGCACGTAAAACCCGGAAAAGGCGCGGCGTTTGTCCGCACAAAGATAAAAAATGTTGAAACCGGAGCAGTTGTCGAGCGCACCTTTAATCCGAACGAAAAAATGCCGCCCGCTCGCCTTGAAACTACAAAAATGGAATATCTTTACGAATCTGACGGGCAATATACCTTTATGAATACAGAAACTTATGAGCAGATTGAACTTAACAAAGAGCAACTTGGCAACGCGCTAAATTTCTTGAAAGAAAATATGGAAGTCAATTTGCAGACGTTCAAAGGGCGCATTATCGGCGTAAATTTGCCAAATTCCGTCGAATTGAAAGTTACGGACTGTGAACCCGCCGTAAAAGGCAACACAGCTACCGGTGCCACGAAAAATGCTACGCTTGAGACCGGCTATGTCGTTCGTGTGCCGCTTTTTATCAATGAAGGCGATATTCTGCGTGTCGATACGCGCACCGGCAGCTATATCGAACGAGCTTGAATTGCGATGCGTAATGAAAAAATTTTTTTCTGCTCAACGACGAGCAGATTTTTTTTTTGACAGGAGATTTTATGAAACGAATTTATTCTGTAGACGTTTTGCGCGGCATACCGATTTTAATAATGTTATTTTTGGACTCGCCGCCCGATAAAATTTTTTCTTTGCTAGAACACACGCCTTGGAACGGTTTAACGGTGGCAGATATCCCTTTACCCGCATTTGCGTTTGCAATGGGCGTGTCAGCGGCAATTTCTTTCTCGCGAAACAAACCAACGATGAAAAAAATTTTGCGGCGCGTAGCAATAATGTTCGCACTTGGAATTTTTTTGAACTTTTGGTTTACATTAATGCCATTGCTGTTCAACGGATTTACAATCGAAAAATTTTTTGACGAAATGATAATTCATGGGCGATTATTCGGAATACTTCAGCGGCTCGCGCTCACATATCTTTTCGCTGTACTAATTATTCGTGTGATAAAAAACGAACTGGGAATTTTCGCGGCGGCATTTGTTTTAACGATTTTATCTTCGGCGGGATTTCACATTTACGCGCCGGAAAATCCTTTTGACGAAATAAAAAACATCAGCAACGCGGTAGATTTAATATTTCCCGGCGAAAATCACATCTACACGCCGATACACGACCCCGAAGGTCTTTACGGTTGCATTTCGGGGACGGCCTCTGTTTTATTCGGCTATGTCGCGGGAAAAATTTTAATCGTCGATGCATATCTGCGCGATAAATGTTTTTTGCTCGGTGCAACGGGCGCGGCTTTGATTTTTTCGGGCGCACTGTGGTCAACTTTCGATATCGTGTCAAAAAAATTGTGGACAGCACCTTTCACGCTACTAAATGCGGGCGGCGATTTAATTTTGCTCGTGTTGCTGATGATTTTGGTAGACGGGGAAAAATTTCCGCGTGCAAAGAAATTTTTTAAAATATTCGGCGCGCTCGGAACCAATCCGCTATTCTTTTTCTTAGCAAATAATGTTGTCGTAACGTTGATCTGTCATATTCCGTCGCCCGATGAAGGATTCGGACTTTATGAATGGCTTTATCATCACACGACGGCGGGATTTATAACTCCTGAATTCGGTGCAACGTTATTTTGCGCGATTTGGTGTTTACTGTGGCTTCCGCTCGCTGAAATTTTTTACCGGCGCGGCATCGTGATTAAAATTTAAATTTCTGCGCGGATTTTTTTATCATACGCGCCGTAAGACGCATTGCGCAACAGTCGTTGAATTAGGAATCCCTACGTGGGGAGTGTCAACTGTCTGTGGTAAAAAAAATTTACAATCGTCGGCGGATCGTCGGCGGTTTTTTTTAGGCTGTCGTTGTTGTATAAATATTCCAAGCCCAATTCTTTTGCGTAATCTTCAATCTCCAGGCTCAATTCTTGCCAATAACGCATATCATTGCGGCGATAAATTTCTTCGTAAAGCGTGAGCAAATGCGGATATTTTTCCTTGACGTAAGATAAAATCACGGGCTTAAAATTTCCGCGCAGATTTAAATTTTCCAGCCAAATAAAATTGCAATAGTCCTTGGCGGCAGATATAATCGCTTTTAAATCCGTAATGCCCGGAAAAATCGGAGAGATAAAACACGTGGTGACAATTCCCAACTCGTGCAGGCGTTTCATCGCGTTAAGTCTTCGTTCAATCGAGGCGGCGGCGTCCATGTCATTTTTAAAATCTTCGTCAATGGTGTTAATGCTGAACCCGACGCGAACATTTTTAAAATTTTTTATTAAATCCAGGTCGCGAATAATTAAATCGGATTTCGTTTTTCAGCGTGATTAGTGAAACGTTTCATGAAGCTGGCATAACAATATTTACAGGCGTGAGTGCAACCGACGTAAGGATTGACGGAAAAATCGCTGACGGGCAAATTAGATTTCGTTAAAATATTTTTTACGTGGATTTTTTTAATCATAGGTTCCATTTTTTTTATCTCCTTAAAAATTTTTTATTGCTTGGAGGGCGGCATGATGATTGGAATTGCAGATGAAGAATTTATTCGCGGGCAAGTTCCCATGACGAAACAAGAGATTAGAATTTTGACGCTGGCGAAGGCGCAGATTAATTTTAATTCTTTTGTTGCTGATATTGGCGCGGGCACCGGTTCAATCACGATAGAGGCGGCGCGGCTCGCTGTGAACGGAAAAATTTTCGCTGTGGAAAAAAATTCAGACGCCATTGAACTTATCCGCCGTAATGTAGAAAAATTTTCCGTCAACAACGTGGAAATAATTTGCGCGGCGGCTCCCGACGGTTTAGAAAATTTTCCCGAACTTGACGCAGTGATTATCGGCGGCAGTGGCGGGCAATTAGAAAAAATTTTAGATGTTCTCGGCACAAAAATAAAAATCGGCGGGCGCATCGTTATCAATGCGCTCACCGTTCAAACGCTGTCGACTTGTGTGGAATATTTTAAAAAAATCGGTTGGAATTACGAGGCAATTCAAGTTCAAATTACGCGCTTTCAAAAAATTTCTCGCTACGACATGGCAAAAGCTCTAAATCCCGTGTGGATTGTAACTGCAACGCGTAGTTAAAATTTTCACGGCGCATTAACTGTTAAATCGATAACTTTGCACTGGTAAGCATTCGGCACGCGTGGAATTTCTTTTGCGGGCTGACCATAAGCGTTAAGAAGTTCAAAGACATATTTCATCAAGACTGCGACGGGGATTTTTTTCATGCAAGCAAGATTATCTGCGCCTGCGCGGGGGCAAATGTGTTTTCCGCACGGGTGACAAGGCTCCGGACTCTTAATCAAAATATCTTTTGCGTCGTAAGGGTAAAAACCAGGCACGGGCGACGCGCCAAACATCGTGACAATCGGAATATTTCTCGCAACGCCGATATGCATCGGTCCTGAATCCGTCGTCAAGAATAAAACGCAATTATCCAGAAATCCGGCAAGCACCGCCAAAGAAAATTTGCTCGTGAAAATTTTTAGCCGGTCGCTATTTTTATTTTTCATTTTATCAACGCAATCGGAAACAATTTCTTTATCCATACTTCCGCCTAAAAATGCCACGCCATAACCACGCTCAATCAAAATATCGGCGCATTCTGCAAAATAAGAATCAAGCCAGCGTTTTGTAAGCCAGCTAGCACCGACATTGAACGCCACAACTTTTCTATTGCCGAAATTTTCGCGGAAAATCTTTTCAGCTTCGCGTTCGATTGAATCGGGTATCCACATTTCCAATCCGTTATCAAAAATTTTTTTCACGCCGACAGCTTCGCGCAGAACGTCGAAATGCGAATAAACTTGATGTTGCGTGCCGGGCAAATATTCAATCTTAAAGCCGCGTTTAATATGGCGGGCAATAGAAGGATTCGGCAAAACTTTATCAAACATGAACGAAAAGCCAGGCTTGGAATAGCCGACAATTTTTTTTGCGCCGCTGAACGCCGCCAGAGCACTTGCCCGCTCGTTGCGGTGCAGATTTATTACCAAATCAAACTTCATGGCGCGGATTTTAAAAATAAATTTTATAAAGCTCGGCAAATGGTCATCGACGCCCTTTTTATCAATCAAAATACATTCGTCGAGATTTTTATTGTACTGCACCAAGTCAGCTAATTTTTTATCGGCAAGCAACGCCAAATGCGCCGTCGGGAAATTTTTTCTAAGCGTGGTTAAAGCCGGCGTCGCCAACATTAAATCGCCCAAATGCATTAAATTTATAACCAGAATTTTCATAGCGTATTAAAAATTTAGCTTAACAATTTATTTTTCAGCTCAAGATATTTTTTCGTGAAGTGCCAGCCGTTTTGCGATTCTGCACGTGCACCATAAGGTTGAGACGTGACAGCCAATATCGGCGGTGCTTGAATTCTTTTCGCCACGCCCATTCCGGTAAATTGTTTCCACCAACGCTCCAAATCTGCAATAAAATCTTGCGGCGTCGGGAAATATTTTTTAACAAGACCTTTAGCACAACCAATATTTTTTTCCAGTTCGCCGCTATCGTACCAGCGCAAAATTTCTTCGGGCGTCAAATTTTTTTCTACAAAAGTGCAGAATAAATAATCGTGGTAAGGATATTTCAGCGGATCGCCCTTGCCCTCGTCAACGTTTTGCGCCGTAGAAAGTTCAGCACTGGGCACGATATCGATAATTCCCTGCGGAATAACTTCGCGGCAGAAAATTTTATCGTTCATGTAATTTGCCAGCGCGTAAACTTGATACTTCCACAAATCAGCCAGTGCGGATAAAAATCCGGCTTCATCACCATAAAGCGTGGCATAACCGACGGTTGATTCAGCTTTGTTTGCATTGCAGGTAAAGCCGCCGCCGATTGAAGCCGCAATCGCCGCCAAAATCCTTGAACTGCGGTCGCGAGCCTGAATATTTTCCTTAACAAAACTAGAAACTGCAATGCCGCGTTCCTCCAGCTGTTTAACAGTCCAATCAACCGATTCTTGAATCGGCACGACAAAATATTTACAGCCCAGATTTTTTGCAAGCTGTTCGCTGAGATTTTTTGTCGTAGCAGAATTAAAGACGCTGGGCATATTGACAAGATAAACATTTTCCGCACCAAGAACTTTTGTGTAAAGAGCCGCCGCAACTGCCGAATCAATGCCGCCGCTCACACCGATAACAACTTTTTTCATGCCGATCTGTTCAAGAAAATTTTTCACGCCGTAACTAATCGCGCTGTAAATCTTTTCCGCCTCGCTGACTTCGGGTAACTCAAGCGCGGGCATTTTATCAATCTCTTCAAGCTCAACGAAGTTTAAACATTCTGCGAACGGTTCGGCACGCTGAACAATTTTACCGCGTGAATTATAAACTGCGCTCGCCCCGTCGAAAGTGTAAACAGTCTTGCCGGTATTCTGAATTCCGACGCAACCGACACGAATCAGCGGGCATTTTAATTTTTTAGCTGGAAAATTTCTATCTAAGACGAACGGTTCCGAAATCATACTCACGCAAAGTTCCGAGTGGTTACTAAATCTTTCTTCCTCGCAATCAATTTCAATTTTGCACGGGAAATCATCGTCGTCGATAATTTCGCCGTCCTTAGCGACCGTATAAAGTTCTTCGCTATCGTTAAATATCACTAAAATATTTTTACTCGCCGCGATAATTTCTTCCGTGCAGGATTTACATTCGTTATAGAAAGATTCTTGCTCCCAAACATCGCCAAGAATTTCGCCCGTAATTGCAAGCTTAGGGAAAATCACAACTTCCGCGCTTTGAGCCCGCGCCTCTTCAATAAAGTCTAAAATTTTTTTTGTGTTCACGTCGGGATGCCCCGCCGCTACTTTCATTTGAACATAAGCAATTTTCAAAATAATCTCCTCCTCATCAGCTGAATAAAAATTAATGTAGCGTCAACGACTGCGGCAATTAGCACAAACAGTACAATCGAATCCATTTCCACG
>CAJONF010000070.1 GCA_905236665.1 uncultured Selenomonadaceae bacterium
AAAAGACTTGGCGTCATAAATTTTTCAGCTAATCCTTGTCTTAAAAATTTTTGCCGATATAATGAAGCTTAACAAAAAGAAAGAGGGTTATACAATGAAAATTGAAATTTGGTCGGATTATGCTTGCCCGTTCTGCTACATTGGCAAAAAGAGATTGGAACGCGTTCTCGCTAAATATGCTGACAAAAAAATTTCTGTTGAGTTTAAAAGTTTTGAACTTGATCCCAATGCGAGCACAGAGGTTATTTCTTCTACGCCGGCACGTTTTGCCAAAAAATACGGTTTGAGTTTGGAACAGGCTGAGGAGCGCATTGAACAAATTTCGCGTATGGGCAGAAATGAGGGAATTGATTTTAGATATGCCACGACACGTTACACAAATACTTTTGACGCGCTCCGCTTAACTAAATTCGCGCAGGAAAAAGGTCACGATGAAATTGTTCAGAAATTATTTGAAGCTTATTTCACGGAAAATCTTGAGCTGAGCGATTTTGAAGTTTTAAGAGAAATTGCGCTTGATTGCGGGCTTGATGAAGATGAAGTTGACGAAGTTTTAGAAAGCGACCGTTATGCTGAAGATGTTCGCGCTGATGAGCGGCAAGCGGCGTGGCTTGAAATTCATGCTGTCCCGTATTTTGTTATCGGCGGCAAATATAGTTTATTCGGCGCACAACCTAAAGAAATTTTGGAAGAGGCGATAAACGACGCTTTGACAGAAGAAAAATTTAACGGCATGGCTTGCGGCGTGAATGGTTGCCATTTCGACAGCTGAATTTAAATCGCACGGACTTACCACCCAAAAATAAATTTTGCTTTTGGTGTATGCTAATAAGATTTTATGTGGTATCATGCGACCAAAAGCTTTCTAATTTTAATCACAGCTGGAGGAAAAGGAAGTTAGCGGAAATTTTTTGCTGAATATGAATTCTGATGGTTCGCCAAATGTTTCATAAAGTCCCGAAAATCATGATAGAAAAAATCCCCGACTTGTCATGAGCCGAGGATTTTTGTTTTATGTAAAAATTTTTACCAGTTGCTTTTCTTGCGGCGAATTTTTATGCTTGCAACGGCGATGAGCAATGCGAAAATTTCCAGCCGCCCGATAACCAAAATAAACATACAGAAAATTTTCCCGAAGTTCGATAAATTTTTGAAGTTATCCGCGTCGCACAAGCCTGGTAAATTCCCCACGGTAGATAGGCACGCGATTGACATTGAAACCGCTTGAGAAAAGGTCGGACCGGTAAAACTTAGTACGCCCGCGCAGATAAACATAGTAATCAGCGCGAGGAAAAAATATCCGAGGATTCTGCCGACGGTATGCATTGGCACGGGCACATTGCCTACGCGAATCGCCGTCATCATGCGCGGATGAATCGTCTTTTTTATTTCTGCCGCAGTTATTTTCACCAAAATAATCAGCCGAATAATTTTAAAGCCGCCCGTCACCGAGCCTATACAGCCGCCAATCACAGCCATTAAAAAAATAAAAAATTTGTCGAAATCGTGGACGTGCTCAGGATTTTCGCCGATAGATATTCCGGTTGTGCTTATAAACGAGATGATAGAGAACATTGAGCGGCGAAAAGCTTCGTTGCCGTCAAAATAAATTCCCTGCAAAAACAGCCGCGCAAAAATTATCAGCAGTGCAAAAAAAATTGTCGCGTAAAGAATTTTTGCTTCTTCATTTGCCGCGATGAGTTGTACGTTGCCGATAAGCGTTCGTTTAAAGCGCAGGAAATATTGTTTTAGCCGCGTGAAATAATTCAGCCCGAATTCAATTTGCGGCGGCATCAACGTATAAATTACGCGATAATAGAGCAGGAAATTTCCGCAAGCGAGCAGCATTACAAAAATTGCGGCGTATTCGACATAAACATTTTCAGTAGTAGGGAAAAAATCTCCGCCGCCGGTCGACAAGCAACGCATTGCCATTAACAGCGCGTCCCAAGTATTCAGCCCCGACAATTTGAACGCGCCAAAACTCACCGCCGTTAAAATTGCGTAAACTTTTATCACGCGCATGGACATTAAATTCATTTGCCCGATAATCGCGCTGAAATTTTGTCCGCCCTGCAAACTTAAAGATATTCCAAAACAGCCGCTCACTTCCGGCAGAACCGTAACGAGCATAATTAAAAATAACAGCGAGCCGAGCCACATCAGCGAACTTTGCCACAGGCGCAAAAGATACGGCGCGTCGCTTGGCAAAATTGATAATCCCGCCGAAGTTAAATCGCTGACTGTTTCTAAGAGCGCGTCAATCGGCAACAGCCAACCCGTCAACATGAACGGCAGACAGCCGAACACGGCTAGCAACGGGTACATGATTAAAATTGCCGTGGCTGATTCTGCTAGCGGGGCGCGTTGAAATTTGCCGGTGCCATATCGCTGAAAAATTATTCCCGTGATGATTGAGAATAAACCTATTGCCACAAAAAAAATTGTCGTGTCCACCGCGCCGAATTCAATTAGCGTGTAGGCAATCGGCAATAAAAGTGTTACGGAAAAAGTTATCAACGCTTGGCTTTGGATTCGCAAAATCATTTTTATGTTCATGGTGCCGCCTCAAAAGTGGAAATGATTCATCATCTTTTCGGTTAAAGATTTAGCGTCGTCGTTTTTATGTTCAAGCAAATATTCGAGCGTGTGCACATTAAAAAAAGAAGTTATCGGGACGTAGCGATTGTATTTGCGAAAATCTCCCCACTTCATAAGTTTTGCGTGCAATTTGGAAATATCGCGCTTGTCGGCGTTGTGACTTTTTAAAATTCTTTTCAATAAAACGTCGTCATTTATCGCGGCAAAAATTTCTTCGATGAGTTTGGGATTAAATTTGTCGTTCTCATATTTTTCAATTAGTGCAACCGATGCCCGCGACATTCTCATTGAGCGACGAATTGCAAATACGAAATAAATTACCAACGCGACAAGCAAGAGGTCTAAAAAAATGTTCATGATTTTTTCTCCAGTGTTCAAAAAAATTTTTAGTTGTGATATTATCGTTTAAAAAATGTATGAGCATTGCCGTAATAATATCACAGTTAAGGAGCAAAGAAAATGAATTTGATTGGAACTTTTTACGGCATAGGCGTGGGACCTGGCGACCCCGAACTTTTGACGGTCAAAGCGATAAACGCGCTGAAAAAAATTGACGTTTTAATTGCGCCAAAGACCGAAAAAAAATCTGACAGTGTTGCTTTGAGTATCGCCGAACCCTATTTAAAACCGAGTATCGAAATAATTTTCCAGACATTTCCAATGGTTAAAGATTTTGCGGAAGAAACGGAAATTTTCGAGGCGAACAAGGAGGAGATTTTAAAAATTTTACGCGCCGGAAAAAATGTTGGCTTCGCCACGCTGGGCGACCCAATGTTTTACAGCACGTATATTTATGTTTTTCGTTTGTTAGAAAAATGCGGAGTAAAAATCGTGACGATACCCGGCGTGCCAGCATTTTTGGCTATTGCCGCGCAGATTGGACGCCCGCTGGCTTATGGCAACGATATTTTAACGATAATCCCGGCCACCGCTGAACTTGCCGCGATAAATAATTTTTTGGATAAAGCTGACGCAACCGTTCTGATGAAAGTTTATAAAAATTTTCCGGAAGTTGTTGACGCGCTTGACGCCCGCGGCATGATTGACGACGCAGTTTTAGTTAGCCGTTGCGGTTTGGACGACGAAAAAATTATCAAGGACATTGCCGCGCACAAACACGAGCATTTAAATTATCTGTCAACAATTCTTACACGAAAAAATTTTAAGAAATAGGGAGGAAACTCAATGAAAACTTTTTATATCACTACGCCGATTTATTATCCCAGCGCGAAATTGCATATCGGGCACGCTTATTGTACAACCATTGCCGACGCCATTGCACGTTTTAAACGGCTGGCGGGCTACGAAGTTTTTTTCTTGACCGGTTCAGATGAGCACGGACAAAAAATTCAACGCACCGCGCAGGCTCAAAATAAAACGCCGCTTGAATATGTTGATCCGATTGTTGACAGCTTTAAAGAGCTGTGGAAAAAATTTTATATTTCAAATGATGATTTTATCCGCACGAGTGAGCCACGCCACGAAAAAGTTGTTCAAGAAATTTTTAAACGAATTCAGGCGACGGGCGACATTTACAAGGGCGAATACACCGGACTTTATTGCACGCCCTGTGAATCGTATTGGACGGAATTACAGCTCGACGAAAATGGCTGTTGTCCCGATTGTCATCGCCCCGTTGAAAAAGTTTCCGAGGAAGCGTATTTCTTTAAGCTGTCAAAATATGCCGACGCGCTCTTAAAATATATTGAGGAGCACCCCGAATTTATCGTGCCGACATCGCGGCGCAATGAAATGATTCAGTTTATAAAGCGCGGGTTGGAGGATTTGTGCATTTCGCGCACGTCGTTTGATTGGGGAATCCCCGTGCCAGGCAACGAACGCCACGTTATTTACGTTTGGTTTGACGCCGTGATAAATTACATCACGCCGCTAATCCACAATCCCGACATGAAAAAATTTTGGCCGGCGGATATTCACCTTGTCGGCAAAGAAATTGTTCGTTTCCACTCGATTATTTGGCCGGCAATGCTCATGGCGGCAGGTCTTCCGCTCCCCAAACAAATTTACGGGCACGGCTGGCTTGTCACGGACGGCGATAAAATGTCAAAGTCAAAGGGCAACGTCGTTGATCCGGTGCTTTTAGTTGAAGAATTCGGCGCGGACGCGATTAGATATTTTCTCCTGCGCGAAATAACGCTTGGTCTCGACGGGAATTTCAGCCGCGACGCGCTTATCCAAAGAATCAATGCCGACCTTGCCAACGATTTAGGAAATCTTTTGCATAGGACGCTGAATATGATTGGCAAGTTTCAGAAAAAAATTTTGCTCGCCTCAACGGACGGCACCGACCTTGATAAAAGTTTTCGAGCGGAAGCCTTGAATACGGCGCGGGAATATCGGCGTCTAATGGAAGCTGTTCAGCTCTCTGACGCGGTTAAGCTCGTGTGGAAATTTATCGGACGGGCGAACAAATATATTGATGAAACAATGCCGTGGAAACTCGCCAAAGATGAAACGCAACGTCAAGCACTGGCAAACGTCCTGTATAATCTCGCCGAATCGCTTAGAATCGTGAGCATTTTAATTTCTCCGTTCATGCCCGCTACCGCGCAGAAAATTCGCGAACAGCTGAAAATTTCGCCGGAATTTAAACTCGACGACACAGAAATTTTCGGACTGCTTGAAGAAAATCACGAAGTCGGTAAACCTGAACAACTTTTCCCGCGCATTTTAATTGAAAATTAATTTTAACGAAAAACAAAGGGTGTATTGACTTAATAATCCGAAAAACTTTCTGCAGAAGAAAGGCGGTGATTGAAAATGGCGGTGCAGGAAAGCATTAATGCCAATCTTCAGCGGCAAATCGACAAGCAGGACGCGAAAATAAGCGTGTTTACGCAGGAAATGCGGGATTTTAAAGATGAAATGCGGGATTTCAAAAATGAAATGCGCGACCGTGATAACCAGCGAGCAGAAGATATTCGCGAAATTCGGGCTAGTTTGCAAAGTCTGCAGTCAAGCGGACGCACGTTGAACGTTGCA
>CAJONF010000071.1 GCA_905236665.1 uncultured Selenomonadaceae bacterium
CGGCACACGCTGGAACATTTGATTAAATGCGGCGCGTTTGACAGCGTGGACAAACGTCGAACGGCTATGCTTGCGGCTATTGATAAGGCGATGTCGGCGGGTTATCGTCGTCAGCGTGAACGTAGCGGCGCGGCGATTAGTCTTTTCGGCGAAGATGAACTGCACGAAACTAACATGGCTTTGCCGAATATCAAGGAAAGTCCTGTAACAGAAATTTTAGCGTGGGAAAAGCAGACGCTCGGTTTTTATATTTCTGGTCACCCGCTAGAAATTTTCCGCGATAAACTTTCCCTGCTCACCAAAAGCACAGACCTTCCAAAAAAAATTTCCGGCAAGCGCGTAAAAGTCGGCGGGATTATCACGAACGTCAAAAAAGCTACGACAAAGAAAGGCGATACCATGGCTTTTATCACGCTGGAAGATTTCGACGGCGCGATTGACATTACGCTTTTCCCGAATCAATTTTATCTGAATGTTAAAGTTGCTCAGCCCGATGAAGTCGTTGTGGTTGAAGGGCGCGTGGAAAATTCCGGCGACGACGTGCAGATTTTGGCTGATAGATTCACCACGGCAGAAAATTACGCGGCGGATTTTTGGCTAACGATACCTGCACAACTTGAAACTTCCGCGACGAATGAACAACTAAAAAAAATTTTTTCGGCTCATGAAGGCTGGAGCAACGTCTTTTTAAATCTGGGCGGTAAATGGAAAAAACTCGCGCAAAAAATTTCGGACAGTGCCGAACTTCGCAACGAGTTAAAAATTTTATTGGGCAATGAAAATATTCGCTTGTATTAAATTATTCTCTGAAAGAAACTTTATCAAAATTCAGCTTGTCGAGTTCGCGGGCACGCGGCGGCGTAGCAGGATATCCCAATGACAACACAGATTGACACGCAAAATTTTCCGGAAAATTTAAAAGCCCGCGCAGATATTCTTCGCTCGGTGAGCCATCTTCTGCCTCGCGTGTACGAATTTGAATCCAACAGTTGCCAATGCCCAGCGACGTGGCAAGCAATTCCATGTTCATCATCGCCACGGAGCAATCTTCTATAATCGTTTCAGATTTATTTTTATCGGCAATGACTACGACCGCAGCCGCTGCACCTGCCAACATTTTAGCGACGCCTTGGCGGCAGTGAGACATTTTTTCCAACAGTTCACGATTTTTCACCACGATAAATTCGCAGGGATATTTAGCATGACCGGACGGGGCAAGCAATGCCGCGCTCAAAATCTTTTTCAAATCTGCGTCGGAAATTTTTTCTTCGGTGTAGCGACGAACACTTCTGCGCGAACGCATAATTTCTAACAAATCCATATCAATACAACCTTTCTGTCAAAAAGCCGGAGACTTTAGTAAGCCCCCGACTTTTTTATTAAGAAAAAATTTTTATTTCATCGTGACATCTAAAGAAATCAGATTGTCGACAGATTTTGCCTTGAGAACGTTTTTAGGAATTTGAAATTGTTTTTTAGCCTTAGGGTCAGTGGGATAGGTCGTGTAAGCGCGAATCTCGCTGTAATAAGCTATCGTTTCAAGGAGCTGGCTAAATTCGTCCGGCCATTGTTTATTCGGGTCATTGAGGGCGGCGCGTGCTAACTCTTGAACAATACCCGACAGATGATATTGCATGGTGATAGTACGCCAATCGCGTTTATCAATCGTCCACATATACCAAACGTTTGCATTGCGTAGCGCGGTATCCAAATAATTTACGGTGTCTTCCTGGTTAGCGTCGGGGTTTTCATCGGATTTAGCCTTAAGAGAATCAGCCATGCGGTTGCCGTCTAATGTGATAAGCATAGTACGGCGATTCTCATTTTCTCGCAAAATGGTAACGTCTTTGGTATCAGCGATAAGCTCTTCTACTTCTTCGGAAGTAGGCGTAGCAACCATATCCATGATAGAGGCGGCAAGACTCGGTGTGACAAATTTTTGCCACTGTTTACCGCTCTTAAAATAAATCGTCATGTCCTTGCCGTTTTGCTCCATGTAATAGGGAATAATGTTTTCGGTAATGGTGCCGTCGTCGTTGTAAATCCAAAGAGAAAAATCGCCGGTAGCTTTGAACATATCGTTTTCTGTCGTGCACAAAATATCCAGCTCGCCCTGCATAAGCGGGGACGTGAACAGAATATCTTGCCGGAAAATGCTTTCTGACTCTTCAGAATAAGAACTCAAAGCTTCGCGATAAGCTTTAACGCCTTCCGATTCCATGTCCGCCGCAAATGTCTTCGCCGGAATAAACGCCACACTTAACAAAAACACTGCGACGCATATACGCGAGATCATACTAAAAAATTTTTTCATCAAAAACCCTCCTAAAATCATCACCGAACTTTTTTATTAAAG
>CAJONF010000072.1 GCA_905236665.1 uncultured Selenomonadaceae bacterium
ATTTCATTGAGAGGACGAAAAGTCTCATTGTCAACGCAAACTTTATTTTGAATGGAATTAAGTTCGGGAAACTGTGTAAACGTTCCAATCGCGCCGAAATTTTTTGTTTCATCACGAAGAGTAATAGCCACGCCGCCTTTTATGTCAACGCCTTTAAAATATTTAGTCGCGTCTGGCGCGTAGTCGAGAACTTTCAAGTGCGGGTCGTTAAGCATTTTTTTATTCCAATCCTTTGGAGTGTAACCAGCATTGAAAAGAAATTTTGCTGGCGTAATAAATACAGCTTTATCAGCGATTTTATAGGCGGCGTCCATTATTTTATTGTAGACGGGCGGCATACGAGTACTATCGCTGTTAGTTTCCTCTTGATAGGGTGGGTTGCTGATGACAAAATCGAATTTCGGCATAGTGTTCTCTCCAAAAAAAAATTTTCTATCGGTGCGCCAATCGGTAATTCTCGTGCCGAAGAGCTCACCTTGATTTTGCAAGCCGTCGAACTGAAAAAAATTCCAGGCGATAATTTCGGCGATCTCGGCTAAATCGCTTGGCGAAAAATTTTTCACGTGGTCAACAAAAGTTAACAGGATATTAGCGCGAGCAATAAACAAGCTGTCGCCTTGGAGTTCGTAGCCATAAACACTTTGGACGGCGCGTTTAGCCTCGTCAAAATTTTTAGCTAGGCGCAATTTTCTATCCAAAATGCCTGCGCGTTGGTCTACAGGAATTTTTTCGCCGGATTCAGCGTCGTAGCGGTTGGTGATAAAGGGAGCTTCGCCGCAAGCAATTTCAAGCCAGCGAGAATCAATTTTCCCGTCGTCCAGCGCGTCAACCATATATTCAACAACGCGGCTGGGCGTGAAAACTTCGGCATTGGTGCGCGTGCGAGAAATTTTTTCAGCGGCTGATTTCATGGCGCGTGGCTTAATCGTCTTTAAAATTTTTCGCGTTAATTCTTCGCCGTTAAAAATAATATTTCCGCGGGTGTCCATGTCGCGGAGCAAAATTCCTATGATGTTGTCTTCAAATGGCGGCGCGCTGAAGTCAATCATAAAGTTCCCTCAGCAGTTCATCGAGTTTATCGGCTTTGGCGGCGGGCAGGGCGTCGGCTTGGCGGAAATTGTGCTTGTCGATTTTAATACCGAAGCCCAAAATATAATTCGTGGCGATTTTGAAAATAATTTCGGTAGGAGCCAGCCCGAAAACCTGTTTTGCGAAAATATGCCGCAAACGTTCCGCCTTATCTGGGAAAATTTCTTTCAATTTTTCGCTACGATAGAGCCTTTTGACAATTTCCGCGGCAAAAAGTCCGCTTTTCATGTACAAATCGATAAAAGTTTTGTCGGGATTATCAAAACAAGCGGGATTTTCCGCCTCCATTAAATCTGCCATGTGAGCAACGGTTTCTTTCGGCGTGAAAATTTGATTGGTTTTTTGCGGCGGAATGTAGTCAAAAATATCTTTTTCGTGCGTTTCATCGAAATAATCGGCTAATTCACGGCGTAAACGCATAAATTCTTTAACAGAATCATCAAAAGTTATCGGATCAAAAAGTTTTCCTACGTCGCGCAGATATCGAAATTCTTCAAGGGAGATACTGGTAATTTCTTTGAAAACTTTATCGGGAATAATCGCGTCAAAATTCGCCAAAGTTACATTTTCGTCACCATAAGCCATTAAAAACGCCGGAATTGTCCGCGAAAAGCCGCGCAAATGGTCGCGAATGTCATCTTCTACAGAATTTTTTTCGCGTTCCTGAATTTTTGTTTCGATTTTTTCAACGGTACTTTCTTCCGCCTCTTTAATGAAGTCGTTAATTTTATTTGGCAATTCATTTTGGAAATTTTCTTCGATTTCTTGTTTACGTTGGTCAAATTCCGCATTAATTTCTTCTGCAGAGCGTTCATCGGGGTTTATTAAGGCGTTTTCGCGTTCTTTTTCGATCTTTAGCTTGTCAATTTCGTGGTTTTTAAAAGTTTTCTTTACAAAATATTGAGCCTCGTCATTGAATTTTTTTTCAAGAGATTTTCGCTCGGTTTTGTTTAAATTTTTGCCGTAATTTTCCTGCGCGATGTCAAGAGCGGCTTTAATTTCGGTTTTTAGAAAATTTTCTGTAGCTTTTTCTGTAGATTCGACGTTCGTATAAATTTTTTCGCCAAAAATATCCGCTGCCTTGCCGATAACGTAATCTTTTGGCAAAGAAATTTTCCCGTCGTCAATGAAGAGATTTTGCGCGGCATTTTGAACTTCTTCCTGCAAATTTACTTCTTTTGCAACGGGAAATCGCGAAATTATCTCTATAACGTCCGCAGAAGCGTTAAAAACGTGCGAAATATTTTGGAAAAGGAAATTGCACATGAAACCGCTCCGGACAACTTCGACGCAACGAATTCTCCCGGGAATCGACAGAACTTTTTCCGCGTCCAATTCGATTAATTCGCCTTGGTCGTCTTCACCGATAACAGGGAAAAAATTTAGTAGTTTTTTGATATTTTCTTGCCGATTTTCCAAATTTCCGCGTCCACTAGCAGTATTTTCCGATAAATCATTTGCGAATTGCTCAAAAATCGTCAAAGTTCGCGCTGGATCGAAATCGAAGACATACGCATTTTCTTTTCGCAAAAAATGCCCGTTTTGATTAAAAATGCACGGATTTTGAGCGCGAAAAGCCGCCTGAATGTAAAGTGCAGGGCTTTTCATGTTCGCGAGCATTAAAACTCCCGTCCATTCCGGAATTGTAACGCCGGTTGTGAGCTGTCCAACGGAAATTGTGATAGTTTTGTCATGATTTTTTATCGCGTCGACAACTTCATTATAAGATTTTTTATTTTCGTCGTCGTCATCGATTTTTCCGTCGCCCGCCGCCAAAATAACTTTATAATCTTTAAAAACCGAGTGAGATTTTAATTTTTTCGCAAGAAGTCTGGCACTTTCCACGCGATTTAACAGCCAAAAGGTATGTTTTAGTTCATTTCGCAGTTCATTTGTAGAAAAAGGGAATTTTTTTTGCGTGGTTAGGGCGTCGAGGAACTTATTAACGGAAGAATCATAAATGAATTTGCCATTTTCCGCCCTGAAAAATTCGTTGAGGTCAAAAGCGTATTCAACGGACATTTCTTTGAATTCAAAGCCGTTTTTTATCTCATCACGAACAATTTCTGACATTTGATACGTAAAAAGATTGAGTTTTGGCAATTCTGCGTAGGGATTTTCGCTATTTTCGTCGTTCCAAGCGTATTTTTTCTCTTGTTCATCAGCGTAAGTCCAATTAAAAATTGCATTTTGCGGAAATTTGTTATTTGCGAGAGCTTTAAAAGGCGTTCCGGACAAATGAATAGTAAAGCGGCGTTTAATATTATCAAAAGCAATATCTGTTTTTTCAGTGTCAATTCCTTCGTGTGCTTCGTCAATAACAAGAATATCCCACGTTATTAAGGCGATTTCGTGCAATTTATCGAACTCTCCGCCGAAAAATTTCGAGCCTTTCATGTCTTGCAGGCTTACAAATTCAATACAGCGGGCGTCGTCGTGATTTAGGAGCGCATTTTGAAAATCTGCGCGATTTAGGACGAATTTTTTACCTTTTAGCGCGTCAACTTCGCTGACAAAAAGAAAATTTCCGCCGCCGAGGAATTTTATATAGTCATCATACCAAGAATTTGCGATTGCGGGGCGATTCGTGACGATTAAAATATTATTTACATCTGCGCGCTTACAAAAATCGTAAATCGCCAGAGTTTTTCCAAAACGCGGCTTAGCATTCCATAAAAATTCGCCGTTTGGTTGTTCGCGGAAATATTTTAGCGTAATTTCGACGGCATTTTCTTGTTCATTGCGCAATTTATAGGGCGTTGCAGAAAAATTTTGCTCAACGACGCCACGATTTAATTTAAAATTTAAAAAATGTTTTTTAGACTCTGCGGCGGTTATTTTAAACCACTCTGAATCACTTTTTACGCCAATTTTGCGCAAATACACATGAAAATCCCTGTCGCTGAAAACTTTTCGCGGCTCTTTATCAAAAAATGCGTCGCTAGTCCACTCCAAATTAAAAATAATGCCGGCGGTGCGCGTTTGTTGCCGGATTCGGGTCTGCACGTCCTGTTCGGTGTAGCCAATTTTTATCCAGCCGTCGTGATAAGTTACACCAGGCGTCGTGTAAGCGTAAATTGTCGGTTTTACGTCGTGGGTGGTTTTTATTTTGATTTTCATAATTTTTTAGTACCTAATTGCGGTCAAAATGTTCAAATTGTCTTCAGATGCGATAGAAAATTTCACGCCGCCCGCCACTACAGAGCCGGAAGAATTTTCCGC
>CAJONF010000073.1 GCA_905236665.1 uncultured Selenomonadaceae bacterium
GAGCCCCTTTTCTTTGCTACTTTCTTTTGGGGCGGCAAAAGAAAGTAGAATAAAAAAACTAAACCTGGCTTTTAAGAATAAAAATTTCTAAGGACTGTTGATAAATGAACGAGTTTGATGAACAGCTAAGAAAATTAATTCAAATGGAGCGGCACAATTTCGCGGGCAGTTCTGCGCGGGCGATTGTCGAATTGGTGAATCTCTTGTTCAACCGAGCAATAGAAATGCGAGCTAGCGATTTACACATTGAGCCGTTTGAAAAATCTTTGCGTGTGCGCTATCGAATCGACGGACAACTGCAAGAACTTCATGAGCCATTGCCGCTGTCTTTAGCAGACGCGCTAACTTCGCGGATAAAAATTTTGGCGCGTATGGATACAACCGCTGCTTTCTTGCCGCTCGACGGTGCAATTCAATTCGGCAATGTAGAAATGCGCGTGGCAAGTATGCCGTCATTTGGCGCAGAAAGTTTAACAATACGTCTGCTTGATTCGACGCTGGAACTTCACAATTTAAAAGACCTAGGCTTCGCGTCAACGAACGAAAAAATTTTTCGGCAGATGATTGACGCGCCGGCAGGCATGATAATTTTAACCGGTCCGATGAATTCGGGGAAATCAACCACGCTTTACGCCGCATTGCGTGAACTCAATCAGCCGACGCGCTCGATAATGACGCTGGAAGATCCGATTGAACAACACGTCGAAGGAATTTCTCAGGTGCAAGTGAATGAAAAAACCGGCTTGACGTTCGCGGCGGGACTTCGCGCAATGCTCCGCATGGACTGCAATGTTTTAATGGTTGGCGAGGCTCGCGACGCAGATACTTCAAAAATCGCGGTACGCGCCGCGCTCACAGGGCATTTAATTTTTACCACGCTACACGCTAACGATTCCTGTAGCGCGGTTTTTCGTATGTTGGAAATGGGCGTGGAACCGTATCTTTTGGCGGCGACTTTAAATGGCGTCGTTGCTCAACGTCTAGTCAGAAGACTTTGTCCGCATTGTAAAAAAATTTGTGCGGACGGAACTTGGGTGGCGGTCGGCTGTGATCATTGCAGAGGCACGGGTTACAGCGGACGAATTGCCCTGCATGAAATTTTGCGCGTCGATAAAAATTTGCGCTCACTAATCCGAACCAGCCGCGACCTTGACGAAATTAGAAATGTTGCGCTTGATTCGGGCTTGAAAACTTTGGCTGTTGACGCGCTGGAAAAAGTTCATGCCGGATTAACAACTCTTGCAGAAGTTCACCGCGTCTTGAATTCCGACTTGATTAAACGTAGCGAATGAGTAATAAAAATTTTGTTGCAATACTTCAAAAAGGTAGCGACGCGCTGTATAATTTTGGCGTTGAGTCTTGATTCGGGAGGTTTTTTCATGGCAACGGCAGTTTTTCCCGCCGCCGGCTCAAGCACGCGTATGGGCGGTGGTTTAAATAAAAATCTGTTAGAAATTATGGGCGAACCGATTTTAATTCGGACGCTGAAAACTTTTTCGCGTGTAGAACGGATAAATTTTTTAATTGTTGTTGTGGCGGCGCACGAAGTCGAAATGGTCGAAGAACTTTTGCGCGGGACGGAAGGATTAAAGCCGTGGCGCGTGACAATCGGCGGCAGTGAACGACAATTTTCCATAGCAAACGGCTTAAAACTTTTGCCTAACGACGCAGAAATAATTTTAGTTCACGACGCGGCACGTCCCCTTGTCACGGTAAAAACGATTGATGAAGTTATAGACGCGGCAGAAAAATTCGGCGGCGCAATAGCGGCTGTCCCAGCAAAGGATACGATAAAAATTGTAGACGCGCAGGGATTTGTAAAATACACACCACCTCGCCGCGAACTTGTCACGGTGCAGACGCCGCAGGGATTCAAGCGCGAAATTTTGTTGCAAGCGTATGAAAAAGCCGCGGCAGAAAATTTTTTGGGCACGGACGACGCCAGCTTAGTCGAACGGCTCGGCGAAAAAATAAAAATCGTCATGAGCGGCTATGACAACATAAAAATAACGACGCCCGAAGATATAAGCGTCGCAGAAACTTTTTTAAGGAGCAAAAATAAATGATTCGTTTTGGTATCGGCTATGATGTGCACCGCCTCGCGCTGAATCGCAAATTGATTTTAGGCGGCGTAGAAATTGCACACCCGCTCGGATTGGAGGCGCATTCGGACGGCGATGTTTTGATTCACGCGATAATTGACGCACTGCTCGGCGCGGCAACGCTCGGTGATATTGGTCAGCATTTCCCCATGACGCCGGAATTTAAAAATATTTCAAGTGTCGAACTACTCAAAAGAACTTGTGAACTTATCGCGGCGAAGGGTTATAAAATCGGCAACGTGGATTCAATTATCGTGGCGCAGAAACCAAAACTCGCACCGCACATTTTAAAAATCCGTGAACGGCTTGCAGATGTTTTGCAAATAGAATTGGACGCAGTGAGCGTTAAGGCTAAGACGGAAGAAGGTCTCGGCTTTACCGGCACCGAACAAGGCATCGCGGCTTATGCGGTGGCAAGTTTAGAAAAATAAATTTTTGGAGTGTCGTCAATGAAATTTTTTTCGCGCATTAAAAAAGATATTCGCGTTATCTTTGAACGCGACCCTGCGGCAAAGAGCGTGCTTGAGGTCGTGCTGTGCTATTCGGGCTTGCACGCTATTTGGTTGCACAGAATTTCGCACGCCCTTTTTAAACGCGGCTGGATAGTTTCTGCGCGGCTCGTCTCAAATTTTTGCAGATTCTTGACGGGAATAGAGATTCACCCCGGCGCAACAATCGGCGACGGACTTTTCATTGACCATGGCACGGGGATTGTTATCGGTGAAACGGCTGAACTCGGAAAAAACGTTACACTTTATCAAGGCGTCACGCTGGGCGGCACCGGTAAAGAAAAAGGTAAGCGGCATCCGACAATCGGTAATAATGTCGTGGTTGCGACCGGAGCAAAAGTTCTCGGTTCATTCAAAGTCGGCGATCATGCCAAAATCGGCGCAGGCTCCGTCGTCCTTAAAGAAGTTCCGCCGCACGCAACTGTTGTCGGAATTCCTGGACGCGTTGTGGTTTTGCACGGCACCAGAATTCACAACGAGGAAGAATATCGCGCCGTACTGATGAAAATGTGTAAGGAACGCGGCTTAAATGTAGATGACCCGCAAACCCGCGCAGAAATTTTGGAAGAACTAGACGTGGATTTAAATCATGATATCTTGCCCGACCCTGAACGCGAAATGATTGAGGTTGCTCTGCGACAAATTCAGCGGCTTGAAACTCGCGTCAACGAATTAGAACAGGAACTCGCCGCTACTCGCGCTGAAATTTCCGCCGAAGCTCTGCGCACCGCGTCAATCGAAGTTTCTTTATCGGCAAAAAATGTTGACGGCTCGCCAAAAATAGAAAAGTTTTTAGAAAATACTTGCAAAGCGCGCCCAAAATGATATAATGCACCGCAGATAGTTTTTAATTTAGTTTTAATGATAAGGGGGATTTTTAAATGGCAAAAATCGAGAAAGTTATCGGTCGTGAAATCGTAGACTCCCGCGGCAACCCGACAGTCGAAGCAGATGTCATCCTTGAAGGCGGCATTGTTGGTCGTGCAGCAGTTCCCTCCGGCGCATCCACCGGCGTTAATGAAGCTCTTGAACTGCGCGACGGCGACAAAGGTCGTTACATGGGCAAAGGCGTTTTGACGGCTGTAAAAAACCTTAACGAAATCA
This sequence comes from uncultured Selenomonadaceae bacterium, assembly GCA_905236665.1. GTDB lineage: Bacteria > Bacillota > Negativicutes > Selenomonadales > Selenomonadaceae > Quinella. The sequence goes on from CAJONF010000073.1 coordinate 3,716, forward strand.
TCGCTCCGGCTCTCAAAGGTGACTGCGTCCTCAATCAGCGTGCACTCGATTACAAGATGATTGAACTTGACGGCACGCCCACCAAGAGCAAACTCGGCGCAAATGCGATTCTGGCTGTCTCGCTCGCCGCCGCCAAAGCCGGTGCTCAAGCTGTTGGATTGCCCCTTTATCGCTATATCGGCGGTTGCAATACCTACAAAATGCCCGTCCCGATGATGAATATCATCAATGGCGGCGCACATTCTGACGCTCCGATTGCTTTCCAGGAATTCATGATTCGTCCTGTTGGTGCTCCCACAGTTCGCGAAGCTATTCGTATGGGCGCAGAAGTTTTCCACAACC
>CAJONF010000074.1 GCA_905236665.1 uncultured Selenomonadaceae bacterium
CCGATTAAAAGCCGCGCCCGTGCAGTCACTCCCGCCAATGTCACTAACACGAACGATATTAACGTCACCGCGCCCGCCGTCTTTAAACTTAATCGCAAGCCCGTAAACATTGCGGAAAAAATTTGCGCCGAGCCGGTTTCTTCGCCCATGTAACTTGACATAAAAAAAATAAACAGCCCGCGATAAATTTCCAGCAATATCAGCACGAACAAAAATAATCTTGCGTCACGTTGCACGCCGTCGAAAAATCTTTTTAGGAACTTCAACCGATGCGCTCCTTTCTAAATTTCGCGATACAAAAATTTATGGGGACGCCCGCCGCGCTGAATTTGTTTTCGTATTCCGTGCGGATATTTTCCGGCGGCTCATTGGCGTGCAAATCGTTTGTCACGTCGCGAACTTCAAGCCCTGCCGCCGCGAATTGCTCCAAAGAAAAATCAAACAGCCCGCGATTATCCGTCTTGAAAAAAATTTCTCCGCCGTTCTTTAAAATTTTCCTGTACATTTCTAAAAATCTTTCGTGCGTCAAGCGGCGTTTAGCATGACGTTTTTTAGGCCACGGATCGCAAAAATTTACATAAAGCCTGTCGACCGCGTGTTCAGAAAAAATTTCGGCGATGTTGTTTATATCAAAGACAATCAAGCGGACGTTGCTAAGATTTTTTTCGCGAACTTTCCTAGCCGCCGCCAATACACAGGTTTTTTCGACTTCAAGCCCGATAAAATTTATCTGCGGATTTTTTTCTGCTATCTGCGTTATGAAATCGCCCATGCCCGTGCCAAGTTCAACGTAAAGTTCACGCGCCGGATCTTTTTTTATCGGTTCAACGTCTCCAACAGTCACGAAATCTTCAAACAGTTTTAATTTCTCGTCAGTGTGCGGCTTTTTCCTCAAGCGCAAAATTTTTCACTCCTCGTCGAGTCCGATTAAGTTTTCCGTGCGCATGAACGCCGATAATTTTTTTATGCCGCTCATCACTGCATGATAATGTTCAGGCGTCAGAGATTGCGAGCCATCAGATAGTGCCCGCGCCGGATTTGGATGCATTTCCATCATCAAACCATCTGCGCCCGCCGCGATTGCCGCCAATGCCATTGGTTTAACCATGCGCCATTTGCCCGTACCATGCGAAGGGTCAACGATTATCGGCAGATGTGACAGGTGCTTAACCGCCGCCACTGCCGACAAATCAAGGGTATTGCGTGTATAAGTTTCATAAGTTCTGATTCCGCGTTCGCATAAAACCACGTCCGGATTGCCCGCGTTCATAATGTATTCGGCGGCGTTTAACCATTCGTCAATCGTTGCGGCAAGTCCGCGTTTCAAAAGGACAGGGCGTTTGCATTTGCCGACCTCTTTAAGCAAGCCGAAATTTTGCATATTCCGTGCGCCGATTTGCAACATATCAGCATATTCTGCAACGGGCGAAATACCTTCGACTGTGGTAACCTCCGTGACGATTTTTAAGCCGGTAACTTCTCGCGCTTGAGCTAAATATTTTAAACCTTCGACTTCCAGACCTTGGAACGAATAGGGCGAAGTCCGCGGTTTATACGCGCCGCCGCGCAGAAATTGTGCGCCGCCCTCTTTGACAATGTGCGCCGCTTTTAAAAGTTGCTCACGACTTTCAACTGCGCAAGGTCCCGCCATGATGATAGGTTCACCGCCACCGATTTTCACGCCGCCCACATCAATAACACTCGATTGCGGATGAAATTCACGACTCGCCAGCTTGTAACTTTTAGAAATGGCAACGCTACTTTCCACTCCAGGCAACGCGTCAATCGCCACGCTGGCCAGCTTAGTTTTATCGCCGATAACGCCGACGATTTTTTGTTGTGCACCCTCCATAATCTTCGCGTCAAGCCCGACACTTTTTATCGCCTTGATGACTTCTTCAATATTTGTTGAAGTCGCCTCCGGATTCATTATGATAACCACAAAAATTTCTCCTTTATTACAAACTTTTTTTGAGTGTAACATATGCAACGGGCTTTTGCAATAACACGGCGGGGAATTGATATCGGCGCAAAAAAAAAGAGTCCCGCGAATTTTTGCGAGACTCCGGAAAAAATTTTTACTTCTGCACGGGCAGATTTTTTCTAGCTTTGCCGGCTTGGCTGATAGATTTGCGCATTTCAGTATCGGATTGAATGTTCATCATGTTGTAATAATCCATGACGCCGAGATTGCCAGCTTTGAAAGCCTCCGCCATAGCGTGCGGAACTTCTGCTTGCGCCTCGACAACTTTTGCTTCCATTTCTTGAGTATAGGCTTTCATCTCTTGTTCTTTAGCTACAGCCATAGCGCGACGTTCTTCCGCCTTAGCTTGGGCGATTCGTTTATCAGCTTCTGCTTGATCAGTTTGAAGTTGTGCTCCAATATTCCTGCCAACATCAACGTCCGCGATATCGATAGATAAAATTTCAAATGCCGTGCCGGCGTCCAGACCTTTACCCAGAACAGTTTTAGAAATATCGTCGGGGCTTTCCAAAACGTCCGTGTGTTTTTCCGAGCTACCAACCGTGGTAACGATACCTTCGCCAACACGCGCAATTATTGTAGGTTCGCCTGCGCCGCCAACTAATCTGTCAATGTTAGCACGAACGGTAACACGAGCCTTGATTTTAAGTTCAATACCATTTTTAGCAACGGCACTGACAACCGGCGTTTCTATAACTTTAGGGTTGACGCTCATTTGAACGGCTTCCAACACATCACGACCGGCAAGGTCAATCGCTGCCGAACGTTCAAATGGCAGGACAATCTGTGCACGTTGCGAGGCAATCAGCGCGTCAACAACTTTATCGACATTGCCGCCCGCCAAGTAATGTGCTTCAAGCTGATTGACATTGACATCAAGACCGGCTTTGTTGGCTTTTATGAGTGGCATAACGATTTTGGATGGCGGGACGCGGCGCATTCTCATTCCTATCAGCGTGAAAATCCCGACGTGAACATCAGCTGCCAGAGCCGAGATCCACAAGCCGATTGGCACGAAATGAAGAAAGACTGCCGCTATAATTATTCCCACTGCCAAGAAAAATCCTGAGCCGATTAGAATATCCATGAGTTAAGACCTCCTTTGCAAGGCGTAATGAAAAGCTTAGAACAAAATTTGACGAACGAGCACGCGGGAGCCGTCCACGTTGATGATTTTGACGGTATCGCCTTTTTTGACAAAACTGCCTTCAGCCACCACGTCAAGCGGTTCACCTTCAACAGTGATTGTCCCGGCGGGGCGCAAATCAGTTACGCAAACTCCGGTCGCGCCCAGAAATTTGCTTTTGTCCGTGACACTGGTATAGCCGTCGCGATTTTTCTGGCGTTCGTCAAGGACAAGTTCATCAAGCATACTCTCGTTTTTCTTTGTGCCGCGGCTACTCAAATAAAGTATCACGACAATTCCCAGCGCAGCGATAATCGCGTAACACGTCAGCGAAAACATCATCGCGCCTGAACTTGAAAACATTTGGACTTCCGACATTTCATCACCCCCGAAAAATAATGCGCAATGAGAAAAATTTTTACGTTTAGCTATTCCGGTATAACTATTTCTGCGCCGCGGTGTAAATCCCCTGCATTGTTTTTATTGAATCGCGCCCTAAAGTCGGCAATTTCCTGCTTGAACTGCGGAATAAATTTCCCAATACGCTCCGCCGCCTCATTAGTCAATTCCGGCAACCTAAGCAAAAGTTCACGGTACCACTCAAGCCGCTCCATGTAGTGTTGGCTCATCAGCCGTTCAGATTTCACGTAAGCATAAGC
>CAJONF010000075.1 GCA_905236665.1 uncultured Selenomonadaceae bacterium
AAAATTACTTGAGGATATAGAATTTACGTCCCCTTCATATGCGGCGGCGTTTGTCATAGGAGGTAGTGCAAGTGGTCTTCAAGAGTGGAAGAAAAATGGCGTGCCATTGAGAAATTTTTAAGGAGGAGAATAATTTGGCTATTGAGAAAGTAAAAAAATATTTTGCAGAGATTGGCGAACCTGAACGCGTTATAGAGTTTGAACAATCCACAGCGACAAGCGAACTTGCCGCGGCGGCTCTGGGTTGCGAAGTCGGGCGCATTGCCAAAACTATTTCAGTATTCGTGGATAAAAAGCCCGTGTTGATTTTGATTTCCGGCGACATGAAAATTGACAACAAAAAATTTAAAACGCAATTCAACTGCCGCCCGCATATGATTCCCGTTGACGACGTTGAAAATTTGATTGGTCACGCGGTCGGCGGAGTTTGTCCCTTTGCCGTCAATGAAGGTATCCCGATTTATATCGACGCCTCGTTGAAAAGATTTGACGTGGTTTATCCGGCGGCAGGCAACGACAAAAGTTGTGCACGTTTTAAAATTGATGAGCTGGAACATTACATAAAAAGCGCGGGTTGGGTTGATGTTGCAAAGTTAAAATAATTTCTGATATAATTTATGCGGAAAGGATGAGCGACATGGATTGTAAAAAATTTTTTGCAGGAATTTTATCGGCGGCAATGATTTTTTCTACAGCTCCTGTTTCCGCATATGAAGATGACGGCGAAATTATAACAGAAGTTCCGACGGATATTTATATGTGGGTTCAATCGACGCCGCGGGGAAATTACTGGTTTAATTACAAACACGCGGGCTATAAAATAAAAGACGACGGCACGCTAGATTTGAATACGCTCATGGTGCCGACGGTTTGTATGTATGACAACATTCAAATTGACGACGTGATACAGAAAAGGAAATGGCGTCGCCTTTCGCTTAGAGGTTATGACAGGCTTGCAGGTCGCGCAGATTATCTGAAATTCGATTTGAAAAATGGCACGGTGCAAGTTGTCGAGCGCGTTGATCTTGATGACACGTGGGCAGAACTTGACAAAGATACTTCAGGCGAGCCGATTGAGTTAAAAAATATTCCCGTCAAAGATTTGCGCTACAATTTTTATCGGACTATTTTGGAATGGGCGCGCAAAAATAATGAATTGATAATCGGGCGTTCACGTGGCGTTTTGAGTGAGGCGGACGGTGATTTGCCATTGGATGAAGTTCCGATTAACAAAATGTTTATTCCGCCAGCAGTCAACGATTAATAAGAAAAATATTTCAGTCCATAAACAAAAGCAGAGCCGAGTAAATTACTCGACTCTGCTAAAATTTTCTTTAAGGATTGACAGCCTCTTTAAGACCTTTGCCGGCTTTGAAGGACGGCAAGCTCGATGCCGGGATATCGATTTCTTCGCCGGTGCGCGGATTGCGCCCTTTACGAGCGGCACGCGTGCGATTTTCAAAGGTGCCAAAACCGAGCACTTGAACTTTATCGCCTTCAACTAATGCTTGCTTAATTGCCTCAAAAGTTGCCATGACAGCCTTTTCCGCGCTCTTGCGGTCAAGTTTTGCTTTGTCAGCAACGCTTACTATCAATTCAGCTCTCGTCATAAAAAGAATTCCTCCTTTTAAAAAAGTACCCGCAGAATTTAGCAGAATGTTCAAGAAAAATCAAGTCTTTTTTACGCTGTGATGTCCAAATTGTTCCCAAGCGCGGGGTCAAGACTTTCCACTGACTCCAATACTTCTTCGACAGCGGAAGTGTCCGCCGCCATTGCCATTTTTAAAACCGAAATGCCCAATTCCTGTTGAGTTCTTGCCATACTCATATCAACCGACAATGCCGCTATGCTCATATCCATTGATGACAACTCCTTCCTTGATTTGGCAATATCTTAGCACAGGGATTTTTTATGTGCAACTTATTTTGTGCTAATGATTAACGCTATAAAGATTAAGTCTTCATCGCCAATGTTTTCGATACCGTGAGTATCACCATCTGCGCAAAAGGTTGTATCTCCTGCCTTAACCGTGTAAACTTCGCCGTTATCGGTATATTTTCCCGTGCCCTGAATAAGGTAGTAAGTTTCGTTGTTGTCGACGTGCTGATGAACACCGAGTGACGCGCCGACGGGGATTTTCACGCTGGCGAACATTTCACATTTGCCAACCATTTCTTTTGGCGTCAAAAGGTTTGTGATAAAAATTTCGCCTTTGCCGCCAGCCTTGTTTACAGCTGAAACCGTATTTTGCTCAATAATCGGCATAAAAATTCCTCCTAAAATTTAAACATCTTCCGTCGCTTTAATTTTTTCCAGACGTTTGGTCTTGATTCTTTTAAAACGTTCGACCGTGTGAAGAATTTGTTCTTTGTTATAGGGCTTATGGATAAAATCTATTGCGCCCATTTTAAGACACTGCATTAATTTTTGCGGCGTACCCATGGAACTGAGCATGACGACCGGCACATCGGGGGCGACCTCGCGGATAAATTGCAAAGCCTCAATTCCGCCGACAACCGGCATGACAATATCCAAAATGACGCCGTCGGGTTCCTGCTCAAGAATTAAAGTTATCGCCTCTTTGCCGTTTACAGCCTCGATAACTTCGCAGCCCTGCTTTTCGAGTTCTTCGCTTAATTTTTTGCGAAGGAGCCGCGAATCGTCGGTTATGAGTATTCGCAGCTTTTCTTGCTCGTTCATAAAAGTCGCCGCCTTCCTAAAAATAATCGCCCGAAGGCGAAAATATATATATCGAACCTCCATGCGGAGAAAAAATTTCTTTATGGCGGAGAGGGTGGGATTCGAACCCACGGTGCCTTTCAGCATCACCGGTTTTCAAGACCGGCTCCTTAAACCACTCGGACACCTCT
>CAJONF010000076.1 GCA_905236665.1 uncultured Selenomonadaceae bacterium
CGACCTTCTGCCCGACCTTCCTCACGATAATATCTGCGTTCTGCGTCTTTATCCCACTCCTCGTTATATTCAGTAATTATCATGTCAAACAACTCCCATTCGTGTTCATCTAAAAATTTTCTCATTTCGGAACGCGTGCTCTGACAATATCTGTAAGCCTCTACAAAAGCTTGGTTATCTGCCATGCCATTACGTTTATTTAATTTCACGCGCTCCACAAACTCACAATAACCGTCAAGGTACAATGATCTTTTTAACAAGTTATGATTGTGGGGGGAATTGATATTGTAAAATTTTACTTTAAGTTCCAAACTGTCGGTGTACTCTTTAAACATATTGCTTAACTTCATTTCAACGAACGAATCCGCTTGAGCCTGTCCATTGTAAAGAACGTAAAATTCGGGGCGCGGCAACGTTATCGCTTTCCGATCATACAGCTGTTTTGAAAATTCCTTGTCGTAAATTTTATTTAACAATTTCGCCAGATAGAGTAAAAATCTCAACGGCATATTTTCATTCAATGTCGTTTGGTGTTCAATCAGAATCAACAGCCGGTCGCGGAAAAGACATGAAATATCATTCTTGCGTTTGCTGAAAAAAGTTTCGTCCAGCGTGGTAATTTCAATTTCATTCGGGTCAGTGGCATCCTCACCGGTCAAGGCGTTGCATAAATCCAATAGCCGCGTCTTGTCATTAAAATAAAATCTAAAAAATGTGTCACGATACTTTTTATTGCTCAACGATAAAGCCCCGCTTTCGAGATATACGCTTCGACAACTTCTGGCACGAGATATTTTATTGAACGACCGAGCCGAACTTTTTCGCGAATATCTGTCGAAGAAATTTCTAAGGCGGGCGTCGTTATGCGGTGAATATGTTTTCGTGCAACATTGCCGAAAAAATTTTCTACCGCCGAAAAATCTACGTCGATACCGGGGCGCGTCGTCGCTATAAAGTGGCATTTGTCAACCAGTTCCCGCGCCGCGTGCCATTTTTGCAAATCTACCAGCGAATCCGCGCCGATTATAAAAAATATTTCCGTTGACTGTCCGAAAATTTCGTGCAATTCGTTCATCGTGTCGAGCGTATAGGATAAGCCCTTGCGTTTCATTTCCATATCCGAGACTTTGAAGAATTCGTTTGACTGCGTAGCCAAAGTTGTCATCGTCAAACGACTGAATTCGTCTGCAACATTTCTGCCTCGTTTATGTGGCGGGCGGGCGGCGGGTATAAAAATAATTTCGTCGAGTGAAAAACTTTCACGAACCGCCTCTGCTGTTGCCAAATGTCCCAGGTGAATCGGGTCGAAGGTGCCGCCCATTATTCCGATTTTCAAAACGTGTCACCTCCGAATTATAAGAAAAATTATAAATGCTGTTGAAAAAATTATTGCAAGAGCGCGGGAGTAGTCTTTGAAGTCGTGCAAACCTTTTGGCGTGAGCAAATAATTTCTAATCGTCCTAAAATATCCGAACATTTTTTCCATTACGAATTACGCATTACTCATTGCCTTACTTGTCCGTCGCCGTCGATTAGATATTTCATCGTAGTTAGAGCCTCAAGTCCCATAGGTCCGCGAGCGTGAAGTTTTTGCGTGCTGATACCGATTTCCGCGCCGAATCCGAATTCAAAGCCGTCAGTAAAGCGCGTCGAGGCATTGACATAAACATTTGCTGAATCAACCATAAGTTTAAATTTTTGGGCATTGTCGGCGTCGCGAGTAATAATTGCGTCGGAATGCTGGCTACTGTATTTGTTAATGTGTTCAATCGCCGCGTCAACATCATCAACAATTTTAACGGACAAAATCAAATCGTTGTATTCGGTTGACCAATCGTCTTCGGTTGCAGGTTTCATGTCGGGGAAAATTTTTAAGCAAGCGTCATCGCCGCGCAGTTCAACTTTTGAATCAATCATTGCTTGAGAAATTTTCGGCAAAAATTCTTCAGCAATGTCCTTGTGAATCAACAAAGTTTCCATGGCGTTGCACACGGACGGGCGTTGAGTTTTGGCGTTCATGCAAACTTTTATCGCCATATCAAAATCAGCTGTCTTGTCAACAAAAGTATGACAAATGCCGGTGCCTGTTTCAATGACGGGAACGGTACTGTGCTCAATGATTCGCTGAATTAAACCTGCGCCGCCGCGTGGAATAATCACATCAACGAGTTTACGTAACCTGCACATAACTACGACGACATCACGATCTATAATTCCGATAAACTCAATCGCCGTTGAAGGAATACCATTAGCCGCTGCCGCCTCTTTCATTATTTCGACGATTTTTTTATTTGTGCGAATAGCCTCCGAGCCGCCGCGCAGTAAACAGGCATTGCCGGATTTAATGCAAAGGGAGATTGCGTCCGCTGTGACATTCGGGCGAGCTTCGTAGATAATGCCGACAACTCCGAAGGGAGCTCTCACACGGCGAATTTTTAAACCATTTGGGCGCGTGACTTCAAAGTCAATTTTACCTGTCGGGTCTTCGAGCTTGACAACCTGGCGAATCCCTTCCGCCATATCAGAAATTCTTTTGGGCGTCAAAATTAATCTGTCAATCATATTCGGGCGAGTAGATTTTTCTTTAGCCGCGGCAACTTCTTTGGCATTTGCTTCTAAAATTTCGTCCTGGCGAGCTTCCAAGGCATCAGCCATTGCCAAAAGCGCGGTGTTACGAATTTCCGCGGGTATGCACGCCAATTTCCGCGACGCTTCCTTTGCTCGTCGTGCCTGTTTTGTTACGTGGTCTTTCATAAACATAACGATCCTTCCTTTGTTAAATTTTTATAATCCGGTTGTTCAGTTTCAAAACGTTGACGTAATCAAATTCTGTAGAACTTTTCTTGACAAGCCTTATTTGCCGTCGTCAAAACCGTAATCAACGATATTGCCCGCTATCTCCTCAATACAAATGCTCGCAAACATACTGCGCCGATTATCGATACCGGTTGCCTCACAAAAAATAAAGAGCGGTAAATCCGAACGCCGCCATTTATTTCAGAAATTGCCCACGCTCGTTAATCTGTCAATCATTTCAACTTTATCGCGGTTCATGAAGTGCAAATCGCTGACCAAAACTTTTCTGACGTAATGTTTAGCAGTTTGTCCGCCGTCGAATGTGAAATAACTGCTTATCGAGTGGATAACTATAGGTTCGCCGTTGTTATCGGTGCCAAGGTACATCATCACATGACCGGGCGCGAAGAGCAATGCTCCAGGTTTAGATTTTTTTAGAATATCTAGACGCTGTGCACGGTTCATATTTTTGAGAGAAATTGAACGCGCCATAGCTTTTTCCTGCTTACTGGTATCACGTGGCAATTCAATGCCAACGGAGCGATAAACATCTTGCACGAAGCTTGAGCAGTCAACATTTTTTTCTAAACCGCCCCAGCCGTAACCTTCGCCCAAAAATCTGAACGCCTGCCGAATCAAATTATTTTCACTGCAAGCCAGCGTTCCTTTGACGACGAATTTATCGTTGGGAATGTTTAAGCCTTGCTCGATTAAAATTCCGTTCGCGTCGGCGGTGGGAACATTAATTGCCCAGCTGCCGTCTTTTTGCAAATCGTTAGCTCGCAAAAGAACTTTGCCGCCCATTTGATAAAAAGCTTTGCCCTGCGGAATTGTTTTGCGGCTAGCGATGACGGTTAAATAATTTTTCGGTGCGGCATATTTTAACCAGGTCGTTCTGTCTGTGAAGGCAAGTGCGGAAGGCTTAACCCAGCCGGCATAAGTGCGCGATTCGATAAAAACAAATTCCTTGTCTTGGCTGTCGATTAAAACTGCAACCGGTTCGCTGGGGTCAATGACGGTAGCTTGCAGTTGATCATAATGCGTGTCGGTTTGGCTCTCGAACCAGCCGGCATCTTCCGGCAAAAGTCTAAGGTTAGTGCGGTCAATCGTCAAAGCATAACGAACGGTGCACACGGCGGGCAACGCCTCAAGCCCGCAATTTTTTTTCGCTTGCGTGTAGCTGAATTCCGTTAAAGCCGCGCCATTTTTAAACAACGCAGGGACTTCCGGCTTGTCGAATTTGCCGATTGCTATCGTGGCGGTAATTTTATTCTGCATCCACTGAGTATAAACCTTTTCGGGATATTTCGACAGGTCGACGATTGTATTTGCACTGCGCTGACGAATTTGCAGGTTAAGCATATCCAAATCCGCAGTAGACACAAAGACAGCCTCACCGTTTTTATTTTTGCCCGCCCAATAATCCGCGGTCGCTCGGTTGTCTTGAATGGCTAATCCCGCCGCCTGCGCGTTCGCGGTAAATAGCAGGAAAATTATTCCGAACAACGCTAAAAATTTTTTAGTCATGTTAAGTCACCTTTCTTGGAAAAATTGTGCCGATATGTTCACCGTTCAAAGCCCGCCGCAAATTTCCGTTAGTGCTACCGTTCACGATTAACATTGTCACACCGTTTGACGTGGCGAATTTTGCCGCCTGAATTTTCGTGAACATACCACCCGTGCCGAGTTTAGTACCTGCGCCGCCCGCGATTTGCTCAATTTCCGCGTCAATCTCCGGCACCTCATCGATAAGCCGCGCCGTTTTGTCAACATTCGGATTTTTATCGTAAAGCCCGTCAATGTCGCTTAAAATTATTAGAACTTCAGAATCAGTCATCGCGGCAACGATTGCGGAAAGGTTATCGTTGTCACCAATTCTGATTTCGTCAACGCCGACAGCGTCATTTTCATTGACAACGGGTATCGCGCCCATATCCAGGATTGCACGCAGGGAGTTGCGGGAATTTTCGCGGGTGTGTTCATCAGCGGCGTTTTCTTTTGTCAAAAGAATTTGTCCAATCGTCTGACCATATTCCGCAAAAAATTTTTCGTAAATGTGCATTAAAATTCCCTGACCAATCGCCGCCAATGCTTGATTCTCCGGAATAGTTGGCGGTTTTATTTTTATGCCAAGTTTATTCATGCCTGCCGCGATCGCGCCCGAACTCACGAAAATTATTTCCTTGCCCGCGTTATGCAGGTCGGCTATTTCACGAACTAAATGTTCTATTCTGTACAGATTTAATTTGCCGCTATCGGCGTGCGCCAGCGTGCTCGTCCCGACCTTTATAACGATTCGCCGCGCTGTCTTCAAACTGTCTCTTGCCGTGCTCAAGATTATCACTTCCTTTTTGTTTTTCATTATAAATTCATTTAGCCGATTGTGCAAGAAAGATTTATTTATTTTTTGATTAAAGCAGTGTATCATTGCCGTAAAAATTTTTGGAGGGTTCAGCATGGAAAGACGCGGATTAATCATCGTGCACACAGGCGACGGCAAAGGTAAAACTACGGCGGCTCTCGGTTTAGCAATGCGGGCGAATGGCGCGGGTCTAAAAGTTTTAATTCTGCAATTCATCAAAGGCTCGCGGCGTTCGGGCGAATTAAATTCCCTAGACGCGCTGAAAATTGAAATTCGCCAGCTCGGTTTGGGATTTATAACGCCGGAAAATTTTTCTGAACAAAAAAAATCTGCGCGGGCGGCTATCGAAATGGCGCAGAAAGAAATTTTATCGGGCGCGTGGGATTTAATTATCCTAGACGAAATAAATTACGCGGTGAAATTCGGTTTGCTCGACGCGGCAGAAATTTTGGATTTGATAAAAATTCGTCCGCCGCAGTTGCATTTAGTTTTCACGGGACGCGACGCCTTGCCGGAACTCATCGACGCCGCTGACCTCGTAACTGAAATGAAAATAATTAAGCACCCGTTTCAAAAAGGAATCGCGGCTCAAGCGGGAATAGAATTTTAAAAATCTTAACGACGGCAATTTTTTCCGGCGTTGTCATTGATAACTAGGCAAGCAAATGATAAAATAATAGAAATTAATTGCTTTTATCGGTAGGTGTAAAAAATGAACAAGATAGGATTTATCGGCGGCGGTGCACTGGCTGAATCGATTGTGCGCGGCATTTGCGGCAAAATTTTCGCGCCGAATGATATTTTTATTTCTGAACTGCGTCCTGCGCGCTGTAAAGAACTTATCGACAAATACGGTGTAAACGCCACGACTGATATAAATTTTTTGAACAAGATAGAATTGCTGATTGTTGCTGTCAAACCTAAAGACGCTGAAAAAACTTTTGCCGCTCTGCAAAATAAAATTCCCGTGTCCACGCTGATAACTTACACGGTTGCGGGATTGAAGCTTGCCGCTGTGGAAAAATTTTTTCCGGAAAATAAAATCGTGCGAATCATGCCGAATGTCGCGGTTTCAGTCGGTGAAAGTATGACGGCTTATACGCTAAATAAAAATGCTGTTAACGACGGCGAGATTATAAAAAATTTTTGGTCAACGCTGGGACGCGCAGTCGAAGTGGAAGAAAAATTAATGGACGCTGTGACAGGTTTAAGCGGTTCGGGCCCGGCATATGCATTTCTGGTGATTGACGCTTTATCTGACGGCGGAGTAGCGGCGGGATTATCGCGAGCCATGGCGATTGAGCTTGCGGCACAAACTTTGCTCGGCGCGGCGAAAATGGTTTTGCAATCCGGCGAACACCCCGACGTTTTGCGCGATAAAGTCACCAGTCCCGCCGGTACCACGATTGAAGGCGTTCGCGTTTTGGAGCGCGGCGGAATTCGTTCTTCGATGATTGAAGCTGTCTTGGCTGCTACAGAAAAATCTAAAACGCTTTAATTTAACGTGAGTTTGTCCCTGAAGGATGATTTTATGCTGAACTTTAAACCTAGCTTTTATGAAAAAATTTTTGCCTCGCTGGACAATAACACCGTCCTCATGCAACTTACAGGCAATGGAAAATATTTTCCGGTGTGGTGTTCGCGGGAATTTGCCGAAATGATGGAAGGAACCGCCGAAGAATTTATCGAGCGCGAAAAAATTTCTCCCGATAAAAGGATTCACCCCGACGATCGCCCCGAAGTCGATTATCTTTTTCGCAACAGAATCACCCGCGCCGGCGATAACAGCTTGACAATTCGTCAACGCACGCTGAAAGGTAATTGGCTTTGGGTTAATGTGCATTATGCTTTTGTCGAAGAGGACGGCATTGAATACGCTTATTGCAACTGCTTTGACGTGACAAAGATTAAGCAAAGCGAACAGCGCGCAAAAATTCTCTATGAAGGCGTCCGCCGTGAACTGGAAACGCTTTCAAATAACACTCTTGTTTCTGTTCGCATGAACTTGACAAAAAATATCGTGGAGGATTGCCGCGGCTGTGAAATGTATGATATCGATATGAGCGGCATGAAAATTTCCGAACGATTCGAGCAACGGGTAGCGTGTCTTCCTTTGGAGCGCGATAGAAAAAAATTTATCGAAGAATTTAATACGGAACGTTTACTAGAAAATTTTGCGGCGGGAAAAAATATCCAATCCGCCGTTTTATTCTGCCGCCGTCCAAATGGTCGTGAATGTTTTGTAAGATACAGCGTCACATTGCGCCGCGACCCTGATACGGAAGATATCATCGCTTTTGCAACGGAGCAAGACTACAATGCCGAAGTCGTCAGCAACACCGTTTTAAACAAAGCTCTTGCCGACCAATACGACATGATAACTTATATCGTCGGCGGGAATTATGGCGTTGTTATCGGAGACGCGGCGAATATTCCACGCGGCAGCATTTTTCCGCACAAACTCACCGGCAATTATGAAGAATATATCCGCGAACAAGTTGCACCGGTTTTAACTGGTTCGGCGGAAGAAATCGATAAAGCTTTGTCCGCGCTCAGTTTGCAAAAAATTGAACAATCTTTAGAACTTCGCGAGCCGTATGAAGTCAACATTCACTGCTTTATTGACGGGGAAATTTTTCATAAGCGATTCGTCTTCTATCTTGTTGACAGGGAAGCGAAATTTTATATTCTGCTGAAAAACGACACGACAAAAATTCAGCGGGCGCAGTTTGCAAAAAATGAACAGCTAAAGACTGCGCTGGAAATTGCCAATCAAGCAAACGTCGCCAAAACCGCGTTCCTGTCTAGCATGAGTCACGAAATTAGAACGCCCATGAATGCCATTATCGGCTTGGATAGTATCGCGCTGAAAGATCCGAACTTGCCGGAAAATGTCCGCGAACATTTAGAAAAAATCGGTAGCAGTGCACGCCACTTGCTCGGAATCATCAACGATATTTTAGATATGAGCCGCATTGAAAGTGGGCGCATGATTCTTAAGCACGAAGAATTTTCTTTCGGCAATATGCTTGAACAAATCAATACAATGGTCAGCGGTCAATGCCGCGATAAAGGCTTGCATTATGATTGCGTGATTCGCGGGCGCGTGGACGATTTTTATATCGGCGACGACATGAAATTAAAACAGGTGCTGATTAATATCCTAGGCAACGCGATAAAATTCACGGACAAGGGCGGCACGATTTCTTTCCTTGTCGAACAAGTTGCACATTTTGAAGACAAGTCCACGTTGCGTTTCGTCGTCAAAGATACGGGCATTGGCATTGACAAAGATTATCTGAAAAAAATTTTCGAGCCGTTCAGCCAGGAAGATTCCGGCACGTCGAACGCTTACGGCGGCACGGGGCTTGGCATGGCAATTACTAAAAATATCGTCGAGACGATGAACGGAAATATTTCCGTCAAGTCTGAAAAGGGCGTCGGCTCCGAATTCACCGTCAACGTCACCTTGCGCAATTCTCCCAAAACCGCTGATTCTGTTCAAGGTAAAAAAATTAATGTGCAGGATTTAAAAGTTTTAATCATTGATGACGACCCGATTGCCTGCGAACACGCTAAACTTGTTCTTGAAGAAGTCGGAATCTCGGCTGAAATATCTTTAAGCGGCAGTGAGGCTCTTGAAAAAGTTAGATTGCGCCGCGCACGCCACGAACTTTACAATATTTTGCTGATTGATTTGCGTATGCCCGAAGAGAGCGGAATTGCCGTTACCCGAAAAATCCGCGAAATTATCGGCAACGAGTCAGCGATTATAATTTTGACTTCCTACAACTGGGATGACGTTATTGAAGAGGCAATGGCGGCGGGCGTCGATAGATTTATGGCTAAGCCGTTGTTTGCTTCAAATGTTGTCAAAGAATTTCATCAGGCGTTGGAACAAAAAAATCTCGCCGAACCGGAAAAACAGCTCGCCGAGTTGGAAGGACGAAAAATTTTAATGGCGGAAGATATGCCCGTCAACGCAGAAATTATGATAATGGTTTTATCAATGCGTGGCATGGAAGTCGAACACGCGCCTAATGGTCAAGAGGCAGTCAACGCGTTCGCAGAATCACCGCTGGGCTATTATGACGCCGTGTTAATGGATATCCGTATGCCGATAATGGACGGGATTAAAGCAACAGAGACAATCCGCGCCCTTGATAGACCGGACGCTAAAAAAGTTCCGATAATCGCCATGACTGCCAACGCTTTTGATGAAGACGTTCAACGCTCGTTGCAGGCGGGTATGAATGCGCACCTATCAAAACCTGTTGAACCCGAACACCTTTTCCAAACGCTGGCAGAACTTATCGAACCGTCATAGACCCCGCCGCCTTTTGCGACTTGAACTAATTTTTTCGATATACAATGGTTGACATCAGTAGCAAATCTTGATTCTTTACGCCGACGCTTTTTGAGCAAACGTTTAGCCGACTTTGTACCTTTGGCTTGCAATTTCTGCCGCAACTTGAAATTTCTTCGGCGCAAA
>CAJONF010000077.1 GCA_905236665.1 uncultured Selenomonadaceae bacterium
GTAGAACCGAGATAAGTCAAAGTATCGTTGCGGTGCAAAACGTGAATAGAAATCTTTTCAGCCGCGCCGCCCAAAATTTCTACGCCTTCAGGAATTTTATCAACAGGCAGGAACGGCAGAACTTTATCAAAATTTATCGCATCGACTTCCGCATTTACAACTTGCTGTTCTTTGCCAACAGTACCGGTTGCGTTTACCTTCGCGCCCAAAGTTTTCGCGCTGACTTTGGTAGCGATAGCGTTCATGTCCGCGCAATCCGCTTCAGCAGAAATTTCTTCGACAGAAATTTTTTTCCCGTCAAAGTCCGCGTTAATCGTGCCACGTTCCAAAAAAATTTTTGCGTCAAAAGTGCTCTCGCCTTCGCTCTTGACGCTAATATCATTTAAGTTCCAAGATTCATCGTCGCGCTGAGTAATGTTTAGCAATGCGCCATTGACTTTAATTTCTTCCAGCGCGGCAACGGGATTTTCGGTCAAAGTGAACAATTTAAAATTTATATTCGCCTCGTCCACGCGGGCAATAAGTTCGTCTCGTTTATCAAAAATTTCTATGTCGTGAACAGTTATATCGCTGTTTTTATCTTTGTCAAAAATATTTATCTGGTTGAAGTCAATGCTACCGAATTTGACAGGTACGCCCAAAGTTTTTGTAGCTGTTTCTTCCGCCGTAGCTATTGCCTTTTCAATAATCGCCGTTCGCTGTGAATTTATATAAAGACCGCTGCCCAGTGCAAGCACACTCAACGCACCACCGAGAATTTTTAAAATTTTCAACACGGCAAGCAGCCCCCCTCTGTCAGTTAGGAATTAGGAGTGAGAAGTTAAGAGTTAAAATTCCAAAGTACCGTTGGGATTATATAATACTTAACGGTCATGTCAATATCGAAATTTTCTACAAAGAAATCATATCGACTTCACGAAGTGCTACGCCGTCAAAAAAAATTTCGCTGAAGTCCGTCATGACGTTTAAAGTGCGACAAAGCCTTTTAATGTCGGCTCCATTGTAAATTTTTTCCGTTAAAATCAAAAAGCCCGCCTAAGTGCGGACTTTTCGTTATGTGGGTGTGGAAGAAAATTTTGGCGAAATCTTTCTTAATGGAAGATTTATTTATTTAAGCAACTCGCGCTTAATGCGTTCGAGAGCTTCGGGGGCTTGTTTATCCATTTTTTCGGGGAAACCGAAATAGCTGACGCAGATGATATTATCGCCGCCAACTTTCGGGGCATCGGGTTTAAGCTGTTTATTTGCAAAATCCATTTCGCGCAGAGTCTCAAAAATTCCGTCAAAGTCAACTTCGCCCTCGCCCATGGCGGTATGCTGATGAATCGTGTAGTCGGCTTTTCCACGACCATTGAGCCACGGCGGGTTGACGATATAGCGGCAGTCAATGGTTTGATTCCATGTGTCGGCAAGCAGGACATGAGTTAATTCATCGCCGGCGTATTTGAGCATATGACGGACATCGCCTTTGCCCTGATCATAGAAGAAACCGTGCGACGCGCTGTAAACGTAGCCAAGATTTTTAGAGCGGAAAGATTTTACAATATCGCAAGTCTCGTCGTTGAGTTCGCAGAAATCATACGGGTGCGATTGAATTTCCACGCGCAGACCTTCGCGCTCAATAATCGGCAAAAGTTCTTCCATTGAGCGGAAAAACATTCCGTTGCAAATTTCGGCTTGATTCGGGTCGCCGCTAAACTCGGTGTTGATGACGGGAACGCCCATATTTACAGCGATCTCAATAATCTTTTTCCAGTTCGCCACGGCGTGCTGACGCTGTTCCTCGGTAGGTCCCGACCAGCGATAAACCACGATAAACGACGAAATTTCCACGCCCGTTTCTTTGAGAGCCTGGCGATATTCCGCCTCACACTCTTTTGAAAAGAGCGGGTGCTTATAAAACGGATTAATGCGCGGGTGCGGCGACTGCTCAATATATTTGTAGCCCCAATCCGCCACCTTGTGCACATAATCTTTAATGCTCATCTGTTTGGCGAGCACGTCGACATCAAAGGCAATTTTCATTTAAAACCCCTCCTATTTAAACATTGCGATTGATTAATTTTTGATAAATTATCATGCTGATAATTATTTGTCAAGGGTAACTTTTGATAAACTTTTTTTCAAGTGTGGCAGGAAAAATTTTCTTAATGTAAAAAATAGCAAGCAAGATTTAAAGGGCGGTGAGCTTATGGCAGTCGTTTATTACAATCACGGCGGTTTTGAAAACAAAAATATTTCGGGCGGGCAAACGATAAAAATTTTATACGTTTCCCGCGCTGAAAATGAAACCGCCATTGTTCCCACGTCTTTTCATGCGCACGAAAATAATTTGGAGTTGCAATACATTTGCGGCGGGCGGGCGAGTATAAGAATCGGAAATCACGTCTACAAAGTCAGAAAAGGCGATATCGTCGTTTATAACGCCGGAATTTTGCATGACGAATGCCCCGACTCCGAACTCGGCGTCAGTTTTTATAATTGCGGCGTGAAAAATATCAAAGTTGGCGATTTGCCGGAAAATCATCTCTTGCCGGACGACGTTTCACCGGTTTTGCACGCGGGCGAAATGGCGGATTGTCTTCAAAATTTTTTCCGCGAACTTGTCGAACAAATTTCCCGCAAAAAAATTTCCGGCGCGACTGTCTGCTCAAATTTGCTCAATGCTCTGCTTATAATCCTTGCTGAACAAATTCCCCACGAAAAAATTTTGCGCGTAGGCAGATTTGATGAATCTTTTTTACAATGCAAAGATTTTATCGACGAACATTTTACTGAAAAAATTTCTATCGAACAGCTTAGCGAAATTGCCGGCATGAGCGTTTCAGGCTTCGCTCACCATTTTAAAAAGTCGCTCGGAATCGCGCCATTGCAATATCTCACGCGGCTAAAAATTGGTTTAGCGCAAAAACTTTTAATCACGACCGATAAATCCATTGCCGATATTGCCACCGAAGTCGGCTACGACACCATAAGCTATTTTAATAAGCAGTTTAAAAGATTTGTCGGTGCTTCGCCGCAAAATTATCGTAAACTCTGGGTCGGCAA
>CAJONF010000078.1 GCA_905236665.1 uncultured Selenomonadaceae bacterium
ATATATCCAGCCAAAGCCCACTTGATACGCCATTCCAGGTCCGCCAACGAAACTTGATACCGAACTGTATGTCGCTACCGTCGTCATAGCCAATACAAAGCCGCCCAGTTCGCGGTTGCCGACGAAATAACTGCTGACAAAGTTTTTTCCGGCTTGTTTATGTCGAACGAAGACACTAATCGCGACCATGACGAACATAAAAAAAATCAGCGGCAGGAGAGCGGATAAATTGCCGTTATTCATCGCGCTCACCTCCTAAATCAACGTCTTTGAACAAAATTTTGCTTAAAATCGCGCTGATTAAAATTGCGACGAGCCAAACGCCTACCGAACCTAAAATTGCCCACAACGGCAGATGAAAAATTTTAATTTCACTGCTTGCGGTGCCAAAACCGGCGATTAGCCAAAAAATAATCAGCCCCATCAACGCAAATCCGGTATAAATCGCCTCGCGTTTGACTAAGCTGAACTTCTGCGCGTCATTCATGGACGCATTTTTAAATTTTTCCATTGTGAAACCTCCAAGTCTCGTCTCCAAAAAGAGTACAAGCTTATTTTCGCGCAGGATTTTATACCATACTGGTTATCATGTCAAATTTAAAAAACCGCTTCGACCAAAATAAAAGCAGATGCGCCAATCACCGCTGTAATAGGAATCGTCATGCCCCAAGCCTTAATCATTTGTTGAGCAGTGCCCCAACGAACTGCATTTACTCTTTTAGCTGTGCCCACGCCCATAATCGAGCCGGAAACGACGTGAGTAGTTGAAACTGGCAAATGTAAAAGCGTCGCACTGAAAACAACCAGCGAGGAATTTAAATCCGCCGCAAAACCGCTGGGCGGTTCAAGCTTAAAAATTTTTCCACCGACAGTTTTAATAATTCTCCAGCCGCCCGTAGCAGTTCCAATAGCCATTGCCGACGCGCAGAGGATTTTAACATACAAAGGGACTTCAAATTCCGTGATAAACCCGCCGCTGAACAGTGCCAGAGTAATTATCCCCATAGATTTTTGCGCATCGTTCGAGCCGTTTGAAAAGGCAATAGCCGCGGCAGAAAAAATTTGCATTTTGCGGAATTTGTCATTGACAACGTGCGGATTTGCTTTGTCAAACAACCGGAAAATAATATTCATGATGATAATCCCAGTTAAGAACGCGATAGCCGGCGAAGCGATTAATGCAACGATGATTATTCCGACGCCATTCCAATTTAAGCCGCTAACACCGACAGAAATTAAAACTGCGCCGATTAATCCGCCAATCAGCGCGTGCGACGAACTGGAAGGAATTCCGAACCACCATGTAAACAAATTCCAAGTAATTGCGCCGATAAGTGCAGCTATAATTGTTTTCTCATCAACAATGCTCGGCGAACTGACAATCCCCGCGCCAATAGTCTTCGCGACGCCGGTAGAGACCATTGCGCCGAAAAAATTAAAGCCCGCCGCCAAAATTATCGCATGATTCGGATAAAGGGCGCGGGTGCTCACCGATGTGGCTATGGCGTTGGCAGTATCGTGGAAACCGTTAATAAAATCAAAAATCAACGCCAAGATTACTACCGTGAAAATCATATATTGAAGTTCAGGCATTTTTTTGCCCCTTTCATTTTTTTTCGTGATAAAATTCTATGCAGATTAAAAATTTCCTTTAGGAGTTGATAATAAAATGGATTCTAGGATTGAGTCGGTGTTGAATTTTGTAGAAAATGGCGAGCGCGTGGCAGATATTGGCGCAGATCACGGATATTTATCGATTGAGCTGGCAAAAAAATCTTTAGCGACGAAAATTATCGCGACTGAAAAAAATATTGAACCTTTTGGAACGTTGCGTAAAAATGTTTTAGATTCCGGTTTTGAAAATTTGATTGAAGTACGTTTAGGCGACGGCTTACAGGTTTTAGCGGCGGGTGAAGTCGATACGATTTGTATAGCGGGAATGGGCGGCGCGTTGATAAAAAAGA
Organism: uncultured Selenomonadaceae bacterium; assembly: GCA_905236665.1. GTDB lineage: Bacteria > Bacillota > Negativicutes > Selenomonadales > Selenomonadaceae > Quinella. Next base: position 1,965 of record CAJONF010000078.1, read on the forward strand.
TTTTAGATGATTCGCCGGAAATCGTGAAAAGTGCGCAGAAAATTATAATTCAGCCGATGAACGCCGCAAAAAAAATCCGCGAATGGTGCGCGGAAAATAATTTTATCATTGAGGACGAAGATTTAGCCGAATCAGCGGGAATAATTTACGAAATAATTTGCGCGGTGAAATTTGGTGAGCCGAAAAAATTTTTTAAAAAAGATTTATCGCCGCTGAACAGAAAATTTTCAATGCAAAGGCTAGAAAAATTGCAAAAAGTTCTTTTGGAGATGAGCAAAAGTGAAAA
>CAJONF010000079.1 GCA_905236665.1 uncultured Selenomonadaceae bacterium
AGCGATTGGGGTGTTATGAAAGCAGCGGTCGATACGCTGAAAAGTTTTTCTGTCGAAATTGAATTAACGGTTGCTTCGGCTCACAGGACACCGCAAAAAGTTCACGAGTTCATTAAAAATTCTGACGCGAAAATTTTTATCGCGGCGGCTGGTATGGCGGCTCATCTTGCGGGGGTTGCGGCGAGTTTGACAATGCGACCGGTTATCGGCGTGCCAATCAGTTCCGAGCTGTTTAAAGGTTTAGACTCTTTGCTTAGTACAGTGCAAATGCCGGGCGGCGTGCCTGTAGCGACAATGGCTATAAACGGTGCGAAAAATGCCGCATTGTTTGCCGTGGAAATTCTTGCTCTGACTGACGATGAACTTGCAAAAAAATTAATCTCCTACCGTGAGCACATGGTAGCAGAGATTGAAATTAAAGACAAAAATATTCAGCAGAAACTTTAAAGGAGGGTTCAATATGAATACCAGAACACATGAAATTATTCGCGAGTATATCGGCGTATTGACGCACCAAGCTTTGAACCGCGAATTGATATGGAAAACTGAAGTCGGCGACATGGAATACCGCTACATTATCAAAGAGGTTTTGCCTGACGGTAGAGAGGGAAAGGATTTGCTGGGCGTGTCCTATCGTATGCGTTCGGTTGACAGCGTTGATCTCACCATTAACGGCGAGACCTTCCGCACGCGCAATAAGCCCATTATTGAGCGCGTGGGAATGCTCTTCCGCATTATCAATTACGAAAAGAAAGACAACGTCATTAGCGATAACACTATTCAATTCATGCGTAAATATGTCAACGATAATAGATAAGGAGTGACTTGCAAGATGTCAACGGTGGTAATAAGCGGCGCGCAGTGGGGCGACGAAGGTAAAGGTAAAATCGTCGATTATTTGGCGCAGCAGGCGGACACGGTTGTCAGATTTCAGGGCGGCTCTAATGCCGGTCATACAGTTTCAGTCGGCGGCGAAGAATATAAACTGCGTCTCTTGCCGTCGGGTATTTTGTACAAAGGCACGCTCTGTGTTATCGGCAATGGCGTCGTTGTCGATCCGCAGTGCTTGCTTGAAGAAATCGATAATATGCAACGGCGCGGCGTTGACACGTCGGGTATTCGCCTTTCTAATCGCGCTCATGTCGTTATGCCGTGGCACAAACTTTTTGACGAACTCAGCGAGGAACTGCGCGGCGCAAATAAAATCGGCACTACAAAACGCGGTATCGGTCCCTGCTACATTGACAAGGACGACAGAATAGGAATTCGCGTTTGTGATTTAATCGACAGTGAAGAATTCGCCGCCAAAGTTCGCGATGTCCTTAAAGTAAAAAATTTGACACTGGAAAAAATTTATAACCACGCGCCGCTTGACGCCGAAGAAATTATCCGCGAGTATGAAATTTACGCAGAAAAAATTCGCCCGTTCGTCTGCGACACGATTACTTTGCTTAACGAAGAAATTGATTCCGGCAAAAAAATTCTGTTCGAAGGCGCGCAGGCTACCATGCTTGACATTGATTACGGCACCTATCCTTACGTCACGAGCAGTCATCCGATTAGCGGCGGCGTCGGCATTGGCGCGGGCGTTGCTCCGAAAAAAATTAACACAGTCGTTGGCGTCGTCAAAGCTTATTGTACACGCGTTGGCGAAGGTCCTTTCCCGACTGAACAACTCAACGAAATTGGCGACAAACTCCGCACCGCAGGTCACGAATTCGGAACTGTCACAGGGCGTCCGCGTAGAACCGGTTGGCTTGATGCTTGCGTAGTGAAATATGCCGGACAACTTAGCGGCACCGATTATATGGCTGTCACGCGCCTTGATATTCTTGACGGCTTCGATGAAATTAAAATGTGTACGGCTTACAAAGTCAACGGGAAAATTATCAATGAAATTCCCGCGAGCTTGAAAGTTTTGGCGCAGGTCGAGCCTGTTTACGAAACTTTTGCCGGCTGGAAAACTGACATCAGCAAAATCCGCCGCTATGAAGACTTGCCCGCCAATGCTAAAAAATATCTTGAACGTATGGCGCAGGTCACGGGAATTGCGCTGGGCATTGTTTCTGTCGGTCCGAATAGAGATCAAACAATCGTTCTAGAAAATATTTTTTAAACACAGTGCATAATAAAAACACCTCCTGTTAAGTTCGGGAGGTGTTTTTATTCTCGCTTGAAACAAAGATTATTGTTCGTGTAGTGATTCTCACGGGAATAATCCTCTGGGTAATAAAACCGCTTTAATCAATAAATTCTTTCCGCGCTGATCTCGGCAAGCAAAGTTAAATAGGATTCGTAACGTTCGCGCAAAATTTTTCCCCGCTCAACAGCCGCTTTAACGCCGCAATCCGGCTCGTGGCTATGTGAACAACCGTTCAAAAATTTACAATCCGCCGCGAAGGGCGCGAACTCTTTAAAACAATGCCAAAGATTTTTTTTATCCAAACCCGCCTCGATTAAATCAACCGCGCTGAAACCGGGCGTGTCAACCAAAAATCCATCGCCGAATTTTATCAACTCTGAAATGCGCGTGGTGTGCTTGCCGCGCAGAATTTTTTCACTAATCTTGCCGACCTTCAGCTTTAAATTTTTGTCAATCGCGTTAAGCAAGGAAGATTTCCCGACGCCGCTAGGTCCCGCAAAAACTGTAATTCCCGCTAACAAAATTTCTCTCAGTTCGTCGATACCTTCGCCAGTCACAGCTGATACGCGCAAAATTTTATATAGCGGCTCGTATTCCGATAAAAAATTTTTTTCCGCCGTCAAGTCGATTTTGTTCACGCAGATTATAATTTCATCAAGCGCAGATTTTTCAGCCAGAACTAAAAATCTGTTCAAAAGTAGCGGGTGAAGTTTTGGCGCGTCAACAGCAAACGTTAAAATCACGCGGTCAACATTGGCGACGGGCGGACGGATTAAAATATTTCGGCGCGACTGAACATTTTCAATCACGCCGCTTTTATCTTTCAGCTTTGAAATTTCTACAAAATCACCGACACAGACCGCGCTACCGATTTTTTTATCGCGTTTCAGTAAGCCGCGCAGTTTGCACGGGATAAGCTCGTCTTCAACCTGCACAAAGAAAAAACTGTTGTAAAATTTTATGACACGCCCAATTTTTTTCATACTATCTTTCCTTAAATTGTTCATCGTCGCGGCTGGGTACATCATTTTGCGTTGGCTCCGGTTCAGTTGTAGGCTCAGGCTCGATTGTTAGTTCGGATTCAGGCTCGCGCTCACGTTCAGGCTCCGGCTCAGGTTGAATTTCTGCGCGGCGGGCAACGACTAAATCCACGCTCGAACCCAGTTCAACTTCTGTATCGGGCGCAGGGTATTGCGTAATGACGGTGCCTTCAGCCTGGTTACTTTCTTGCGTAGTGACGGAACCAATCGTAAGCCCGCGACCAATTATCCCGTCCTCCGCGATTGCAAGGCTAGCATTTTCTACATCGGGGACGCGGGTAACTTTTTTAGTGACTTGAACTTCCTCGACTTTCTGTTCGCCGCGTGAAACAATCAAATCAACCATTTGTCCGCGAGTAATTTTCGTGCCGGTTGTAGGATCGTGGCTAAGGACGGTGCCTGGCTCACTTGAAGAATCTTTTTCATAAACGGAACCCAAATTCAAACCGAGCTTTTGAAGTCGTTCAATCGCCGCAGATTTTGCTAAACCAGTGAGATCGGGCATATCAATAGCCTCACCGCCTTTGCTCACGTAGATTGTAACGAGCCTGTCACTTTTAACAGTTTTGCCAACGTCGGGATCTTGAGAGACAACTTGACCGGCAGGGACGTTTGCATCGTAAGTTTCAGCAACGTTGACGCGCAATTTGTTATCTTCCAGAATTTGCCGCGCTAATGCCAACTGCTTACCTTTGACTTCAGGGACGGTGACGGTTTCTTCCTTAGTCCAAACTTTTCCGAATGCCGCAAAAATTCCCACGCCAAATCCCATCATCAGAACAAGAACCATCATAAACATAAAAATTTTCGATTTGTAGAAAGGTTTTTGTTCCACTTGTTTTTCTTGAATTTTTTCTTCTTGAGCGGCTTGAGTGCCTAAACCTTGGCGAATTGCGCGGCGCGGTGGAATTTCTGCTCTTGACAAAACCCGTGTAGCGTCGGGATCGCTTTTTATTGTCATTGAAAGTGCCGCTTCGACGTTTGAAAGTTCTTGCACCAATTCAAAACTCGACGGGCGAATTTCGGGACTTTTGCTCATGGCGCGGCAGACTATTGCTTCAAGCATGGGCGGGATTTGCGGGCGGTAGCGGCTAGGGGAGATTGGCTCCTCTTCAATGTGTTTCATAGCGATTGCCACGGGATTATCACCGGTGAACGGCAACTTATTTGTCAACATTTCGTAAAGCACAATGCCCAGCGAATAAACATCAGATTTTGGAGTTATCGCGCCACCGCGGGCTTGTTCGGGCGAAAAATAATGCACCGAGCCGATAACATTTCCGCCATAAGTCAACGTGGATTCAGTGACTGCGCGGGCAATGCCAAAATCGGTTATCTTAGCATGACCGTCGTTCGTCATCAAAATATTATGCGGTTTAATATCGCAATGAACGATATTGTTTGCGTGCGCATGAGTCAAACCGTTGGCAATGTCTTTTGCTATTGAAATCGCAATTAAAATGTCAAGCGATCCCTCGTCCTGCATCTTTTTCTTTAGCGTGCTACTCTGCACATACTCCATAACGATATAGTGATCATTGCCGGCAACGCCAACGTCGTAAATGCTGACAATGTTTGGATGGGAAAGACGCGCCGCCGCTTTTGCCTCGCGATGAAATCTTTCTATGAACTCCACGTCCGAGCGATATTCGGCGTGAAGAATTTTTATTGCAACGGGACGAGCAAGAAGTCGATCGTGAGCTTTGTAGACTTCAGCCATGCCACCACTACCGATTTTTTCTTCCAACTCATAACGCCCGCTCAAGACTCGCTGAATCATTTTCATCGCCCCTTAAGTCAATGCGTCGTGCGCAATGCGAAAAGCACAGTCAATAGCTCCGCGCATTGCGTGATAAAAATTTAATGCACAATAAAAAATTTCGCGGCACATGGCTAATCAACTCCTGCGACAATAACGGAAATATTATCCTTGCCGCCGGCGGCGAGTGCGGCCTCAATTAATTCATATGCGGGATCTTCTGCGCTCATCAAAATCTCTGCAATGGTTTCGTCGTCAACCATATTTGTCAAGCCGTCCGTGCACAGCAAAAACGCATCGCCCTTTTCCACAGAAAAATTCGCCATGTCAATATAAAGCCTGGGAATTACGCCGACTGCCTGCGTTAAAACATTTTTCATCGGGTGAAACCGCGCCTCTTGCGCCGTAATATCTCCGCGCCTGACAAGCTCTTCAACATAGGAATGATCTTCGGTTATCTGTTGAAAATTTTTATTCCTAAGCAGATAAATTCGACTGTCGCCAACGTGCGCAAAGTAAGCGCGATAACCATCCAGCGATAAAATCGTTGCAGTCGTGCCCATGCCTTTATACTGTTCGTTTTGCCGCGCTAAGTTTAAAATATTTTCGTTCGCCAATGCAATCGTCTGAGCCAAAATTTTTTCGTCCCACGGCAAAGGAACTCTGATTAAAAAATCTCTCACTGTCTCTACAAGCATTTGGCTAGCAACTTCGCCCGCCGATGCGCCGCCCATGCCGTCCGCTACCACGAATGTTTCCGGCTCTATGACTATCAACGCGTCCTCGTTATTCTTGCGAACTTTGCCGACGTGCGTTGCTTGAAATATTTTCGCCAAGATTTTTCACCTCTTCACCAAATCTGACGAGTAATTTTCGTTGATTGTAACAAAACATTTTCTTTCAGTCAATATTCAGATTGCCTTCATTTTTCAACTAAAAAACGCGCCGCCAAAATTTTTGATGACGCGTTTCTTTTTAGTGGGTTAAAAGCCGAACATTATTCTTTTCAAAATAAGTTAAATATTTTTCGGGCGGTTGCTTGTTCATGATGATATTATCCAAATTTTTTAAATCGCAATAAGTCATGAGCGACGCCACGTCAAGTTTCGAGTTATCGACGAGCAAAAAATTTGGGCAGGATTTTTGAACAAGCCGCTGTTTAATTTCACATTCAAGCGGGGAAGCATTTGTTGCGCCATGTTCAATGGAAATGCCCGTGCTTGCCAGAAAAATTTTCGAGAAGTTGTAAGCTTTAATGCAACTCAAAACACCGGGACCGACGAGCGCATTTGACGGCGGATAAACATTCCCGCCCGTGGCAATGACGTTTAAATTGCTGTAACGCGTCGCGTAGTTTATGACATAAATATTTGCCGTGACAATCGTCAGCTGTTTATTGAGCAAATGCGGCATAAGGTGCATAGTCGTCGTGCCGGAATCGATATAAATAACTTCACCATCTTTTATCAGCGCGGCGGCAATTTCAGCCACACGTTTTTTTTCGGTCACATTGCGAATTTCGCGGGCGGCAAAAGGTTCGGGCGAATTAACTTCTGTATCTTTTAAAACTATCCCGCCGTAAACTTTTTCTATCACGCCGTCGGCATCCAATTCGGCAATATCGCGGCGGATCGTATTCTTGGAAACTTTAAAAATTTCGCACAGTTCATCAAGGGAAATAATTTGTCTTTCTTTGATAAGTTCGTGGATTTTATTTATTCTATCTGCTTTCAATATTGCTCAACCTTTCAAGCTAATTAGTAAATTTGCGATTAAAAATTTTTGATAGTAGATGTCATTATAATCTAACTTCTTAGAACTTACAAGCACTTTTTTGACAATTTGAAAGGTTAAAAATTTTTTTAAATGAGTATTGACTTTAGCGCAAAAATACTTTAAATTATGCACAGAAAACAACCAACACTTTATCAAAAAATTCTTTTAGGGGAGTGAATTTTATGGGCTACACTTTCATGGTGCCGGCGAAAATTATTTCCGGCGTCAATGTAATTTCGGAGTTGGGTGATCACATTGCGGGCAAGGGCACAAAGGCTCTTATCGTAACGGATCAATTCATGGTTAAGTTTGGCAACGCGGCGAAAGTCGAAGACGCGCTGAAAAAAGTCAACATTCCTTATGTCATCTATGATGGCGCGAACACCGAGCCGACTGACAAAATCGTCGAAGCCGGCTTGAAAGTTTACAAGGAAAATGGTTGCGACTTTATCATTGCTTTGGGCGGCGGTTCGCCCATGGATACCGCCAAGGCTATCGGCTTTATGACGACGGCGGGCGACCGGAAGATTAATTCCTATATGCACGAAGTAATTGATATGCCGGTTCCCTATCTGGTTGCCATTCCCACCACTGCCGGCACCGGTTCCGAAGTTACCAAGAACACAATCATTTCCGACACAGAAAATAATGTAAAAATGCTCCTCGGCGGACCTTCGATTATTCCCGCGCTGGCAGTTGTCGATCCGACCTTCACGATGACTGCGCCTCCTGGCGTCACTGCGGCTACCGGTATTGACGCGCTCTGTCACGCGATTGAAGCTTACACGTCCAGAAAAGCTCAACCTCTCACAGATACCTTTGCAATTTCTGCTATACAAAAAATTCATAAGAACCTGCCCATTTGCTACAAAGACGGCAAAAATGAACAGGCTCGCCTTGCTATGTCCATTGCCGCGCTTGAAGCCGGTATCGCGTTTAACAATGCGTCCGTTACAATCGTTCACGGCATGAGCCGCCCGATTGGTGCACTGTTCCACATTGCGCACGGCGTTTCCAATGCTGTACTTTTGCCCGCGTGCTTGGAATTTGCTATCGAAGAAAATACCGCGCGTTTTGCTCATATCGGTCGCATTATGGGCGTTGCTGATGAAAATACTCCTGACCACGACGCGGCAGTTGCCATGGTTAAAGAAGTTGCCCGTTTCTGCAAAGAAGTTGGCATTCCTCCCGTTGAAGAATTGCTTAAGAAGGGCAACCATACCAAAGAAGATTTCCTTGCACAGCTCGATAAAATGGCCTCTGACGCTCTCGAAAGCGGCAGTCCGCAAAATACAATGCGTATCCCGACCAAAGAACAAATCATTGAAATTTACAAGAAGTTGTTTTGATTAGGGCTACGCCTTTATATTTGCAGGAATAAAAAATTCGGCTTTGGATTGATGAGACTTCCAAAGCTTGTTGACGAAACGATTGACGTTAAACTTGTCAAAAAATTAGTTGATGAGTTTTTGGCGGCAGGTTTGATTAAGCACGTCGGATTTTCTTTCCACGCGACGCCAGATGAACTCGAAAAGATTTTGTTCAACTGCAAATAAATTACGTTGCTTGAAATGCGGCAAATGTGAGAGCGTTTTCCCGCAACATATTCCGATTAGAAAAAAACTTGTAGATTCGTTAAAGAGTTTGAACGAAGTTGAGGTGATTAGATGCCGCTCGTAAAAATGACTGAACTTTTCGCGGCTCATGATGATTGTTCGTTCGCAATCGGCGCGTTCAACGTCTCGAATATGGAAATGGCGTGGGGCGCGATTCAGGCTGCAGAAGAACTGCAAACGCCGCTTATCTTGCAAATCGCCGAAGGTAGGCTAAGATATTCGCCGCTCGATTTGCTCGGACCGGTTATGCTCGCCGCTGCAAAAAAATGCAAAATGCCCGCGGCTGTCCACCTCGATCACGGCGGGACTTTGGAGACGATTAAGCTTGCATTGAGTCTGGGCTTTACGTCGGTGATGTTTGACGGCTCAAAATATCCGCTCGAAGAAAATATCAAACGCACCCGCGAAGTCGTGGAATTGGCTCATGCTAAGGGCGCGGCAGTTGAAGCTGAAATTGGACGCGTCGGCGGGGCTGAAGGTGATTATAAATCTGTTGACGTTCTCGTCACCAGCGTTGAAGAGGCTAAAAGATTCGCGGAGGAAACCGGCGTTGACGCGTTGGCGGTGGCTATCGGCACGGCGCACGGCAATTACACCGTTCAACCGAAATTGCGTATAGACAGGCTGAAAGAAATTTTCGACGCTATTAAAACTCCGCTTGTACTGCACGGCGGCACCGG
>CAJONF010000080.1 GCA_905236665.1 uncultured Selenomonadaceae bacterium
AATGTTCCCATGTCAATAATAATTTGCGACATAGATTTTTTTAAGAAGGTCAACGATACCTTTGGTCACAATGCCGGCGACGCGGTTTTAAGTCACGTTTCGCGGATATTAAAATCGGAGATTCGATCTTGCGACGGCGCGTACCGTTGGGGCGGCGAAGAATTTATCATCGTGCTTGAAGGTGAGACTTTATCTGAGGCGGCGGGCGTGGCGGAACATATAAGGCTTGCCGTCATGGATTCGACTTGCCATTTTGAAGACACAGCCATTCGCATAACCATGAGTTTTGGTTGTGCAGAAATTAATTCCGCGCTTTCTATCGAAGAGAATATAAAAGTTGCAGATTCTCGACTTTATCGCGCCAAAGAATCGGGACGTAATCGCGTGATTAGTGATTAGAAAGGAAGATTTTTTTTATGCAGATAAAAGGAACGCTGATGCTTTTATGCGCGGCGTTTTTTTGGGGAACAACGTTTGTGGCGCAGATGGCGGGCATGGACGGACTTGGTCCTTTTTCATACGCGGCGGCAAGATATTTACTCGGCTTTTTATCGCTGGTCATACTTTTAATTTTTACGCGAAAACAGCGCGCTAAAGAACGTCGGCAAAAAAAATATCAGCGCGGCTTTTTAATCGGGCTGTTAATAGGATTTGTGCTGTTTATCGCCAGTTCAATGCAACAAGTTGCCATGCAATTCACCACGGCTGGCAAGGCGGCGTTTATCACGTGCCTTTATATAGTATTCGTGCCGCTCGGAGCAAAAATTTTAGGCAGAGTTATTCGGCGAGAAAATTTTATCGGCGCGGGATTGGCAATCGTCGGACTTTACTTGTTGGCAATCAATGAAAGTTTTTCAATTCAAATTGGCGACGCGATACTTTTTGTCAGCGCATTTTTCTGGACAGCGCAAATTTTATTGATAGATCGTTTCGCGTCAAAGGTTGACTTGGTGGAACTTTCGACCGCGCAAATTTTTATGACAATGCTTTTAAGTTTTGTAGCGATGTTCGCGCTGGAGACGCCGACTTTACCCGCAATGGCGGACGCGTGGTTCCCGATATTTTATGGCGGGGTGATGAGTGCAGGCGTAGCGTTCACTTTGCAAAATTACGGGCAACGATATGCGGAACCGGCAGCGGCGGCAATTTTAATGAGCTTTGAAGCAATTTTCGGCGCATTAGCCGGCTGGTTTTTCCTTAATGAAATCATGACGACGCGAGAAATTTTTGGTTGTGTATTAATGCTCCTTGGTATGTTCGCTACGCAATGGACGCTGATTAAAAATTCGTTGTGAAGGAAAATAAATTTGCGCGTCGAAGTTTTGCAAAAATATTTTTTGAAGGGAAAGAAAATCATGGGAGCTAAAGACGAGGCAATCAAGGAGGCGTTAAAAAAACTTCGCCTTAACAGAGAAAAGCAAAAGGCGGCAGATGATGCGGCAATTAAACGAGCACTTGTCACGATAAAAGTTTTCGGAGTGGGCGGCGGTGGTAACAGCGTCTTGAGACGAATTGCTGAAAGCGATTTTTTGGAAATTGATTTAGTTGCGGTAAACACCGATTCGCACGCGCTAAGCTTTTCAAATTTAGGCAAGATCCGCACTGTGCAAATCGGCGAACAACTCACTAAGGGTCGCGGCACGGGCGGTAATGTCGCTATCGGTGAACAGGCTGCTAAAAATGACTCCGAACGCCTGAAAGAAATGATGCTCGGCGCGGACATGATTTTTATTACGGCTGGCATGGGCGGCGGTACAGGCACGGGCGCAGCTCCCATTGTCGCTCGGCTCGCTAAAGAACTAGGTATGCTCACCGTCGGAGTCGTCACGTTGCCTTTCAGCTTTGAAGGTCGCCGTAAACAGCGCATTGCTAACGAAGGTATCGTTAAAATGCAATCCTACATGGACGCGCTTATTGTCGTCAAAAACGATAACTTGATGAAGCTCCCGGAAAATCAAAATCTTTCTATGATTGACGCTTTCAAATCGGCGGACTCAATTTTGCGGCAGGCGATTCGTTGCGTGGCTGAACTGATTCTGACAATCGGCGTTATAAATGTGGACTTCGCAGACATGACAACAATTTTCCGCCAAAGCGAATCTTCCGACGCAATCTTGGGCATTGGTCGCAGTAATATCAGCGCGGTTAAGGCGGTGCAGGAAGCAATTCAAAGCCCGCTGATTGATAAATCACTTAAAGGTGCACGCGGAATTATTTTGAACATCACCGGCGACGAAACGCTCCCAATTCACGACGTGAACGCCGCCGCCAGTTACATTTTCAGCCAGACAGAAGACGACGTGAATATAATTTTGGGCACGGTTATTGATAAAAGCATGAACGGCACAATTCAAGCAACGATTATCGCCACGGATTTTGCTGACAGCCTCGCACTAAAATCACCGACGGTTGAAGTTCCAAAGTCAACGGTCGCCGTGTCAAAAGGTTTCAACTTCGACGCGCCAAAGCCTCCACCGCCTCAAGAAAATAAATTCCAAATGCCGACTTTTACTTTCAGACCACGCGATAAAAAATAAAAAAGGCAAGAGAGAAAATTTTCTCCCTTGTCTTTTTTTGTGAGTAAAATTAATTTGCCGGTGTACCGCATTTGCCGCAGAATTTTTGATTTGGGGAAAGTTCCGCGCCGCAAGACGGGCATTTCATTTGCGAAGAGTTTAGCTTGTCAAAGGAAACATTTCTATGAACAGAAACGCCGCCCGACATAATAAATTTTTCCATGCACGCGAAAATTTCAGAGGGCAATTTGTTTTGTTTATACGCGCCGATTGCCGACGTTATCGCCAGCGGTGCAAAAACCAAAGCTCCAATCGCACCCGCTCCGACTTTATCAGCCCATTTGCCACGACCGATATTAACCAAAACTTCCGACGAACCGCTTGGAATAATCTGGACTTGCAGAGCTTGCCCCATGCCCGTAAATTTTTTCCACGACGACGTTTCTTTTGCTTGAACAAGATAACCGTCAGAACTTGCAAAGCCTTCAACCGTTAAATCTTTTTCATTGCGTAAAAAATTTTCTACTTCGCGCCCGATTCCTTCGATTGTTACTTCGCCTCTCATGCGAAAAATTTTTGAATCAGCCAAATTCGACAAACGTTTTATTTTCAGTCGAGATGAAAGATTGCCATTTCCCGTTTGCAAAAAATTGGTCGAACGCCTTGCCGATTGGTACATTGGGATTCATTTTAAGCGTACCGTTACGCACAAGTAAAACATTTTTATCATATTTTTCTCCGGCGCAACCCGCAATAAAAATTCCGATAAGCAATAGGAATATTATTCCAAAGATAGTTGCTCTTGATTTCATGCTAAACAACCTTCTTTCGTTAAATCGTCTTCACAAGCGAAAGTATGTTGCTTTTCTCTTTAGAGTCGCTCACAATTCGCAAGCTGATATAATCGACGACACCATTTTTAATTGCAAATCTCATCACGATAAAACCTTGTGGCGTATCGTAGGGGAATTCATAGAGCGTCGCGCCGTCAAAATTTTGAACTGCACAGCGGCGACCATAAGCCGAAATAACTTCATTGAGACTTGAGCCTTCGTGAATATTGCGTTCTGTGCTGACGGCGGGCGAATAGGAAACTAAACCGAGAATTCGTCTTCCGTTATAGGTTATGACAATGTCCCTGTACTTGTGTTTACTGTTTGTCGGATCGCCGGTTATTCTGTCTTCGCGACCAAGGACGCTACGCACCTTTTCTATCGAATCATTTAAAGTGATTCCGCCTAAACTCAATGCAGGACTGTTATTAGCGGGCTGATTATTTGTAGCGGGAGGATTCGTTGCAGGTGCAGGAGTATTTGTCACGGGTGCGGGTTTTTCAGCAGAAAGATATTGCGACAAAATATAGTGAAAGAAAACGTTAAAAACATTAAATGCTATTTGTAATTTTATTTAAACTGACGTATAATCCTCCCGAAACACAAGA
>CAJONF010000081.1 GCA_905236665.1 uncultured Selenomonadaceae bacterium
AATATCGAAATGATTAAAGATTTAAAGATAAAGACCGGCGACGAAATAGAAAATCTTTACGCCGCGTTGATTCGTACCACGGAAAATGTTTTGCGATATTTGGAACACCTGCAAAAAGCAAAAATTCGCGTGGCGGATATGCAGGTTAAAGTTTTTGAAATGGATAAGATCGCGCATAAAGATTCGCTGACTGGCATAAAAAATAAAACCGCCTATGCTGAGAAGACGGTTGAACTTGATAAAAAAATTGCAACATTCCAAGCAAATTTCTGTATCGTCATGGTTGATGTAAATTTTCTTAAGCGCGTCAACGATACTTACGGGCACGAACTGGGCAACACCTATTTAATCAACGCGTGCAAATTAGTTTGTGCAGTCTTTGGCGAAGATCATGTTTATCGGGTCGGCGGAGATGAATTTGTCGTGGTAATGGAGGGCGAAAAAGTTTCTCTGTGCAAATATTTCGTGTCACAATTTAAATTCGACATGGAACGCAAAAATGCCAATGAATCGCTTAAACCGTGGGAAAAAGTTTCTGCGGCGGTCGGTATGGCGATTTATGATTCTATTCGCGATAAAAACGCTGAGTCTGTTTTCAAACGCGCAGATAAGGAAATGTACGAAAACAAATTGGCGATGAAAGCCGCAAGAACGTCTTAGGAATAGGAGCTAGGAACTAGGAGCTAGAGCAGTCTCACCGCAAAGGATTTAGTTCGCGACGCGCCGATTGAATCCAAATCATCACAGCTGAACAAGCCGCAAAAATCAATCCGCCAAAAATTACATAAGCCGTACCAAGAGCGTCGATAAAAATTCCGCTAAACGCCGTGCCCGCCATGCAACCTAAATTCGCTGATGTTAAGAAAATTCCGTTGGCAAAATCGGGAGCTTCAGGTGCTGCACGGAAAATCCAGAACTGATAAATATTCGCCGCGACGCCCGCCAATATTCCCCAGAAAATTATCAGGATCGTTAGCGCACTAAAGTCGGGTTCATTAAAGAATGCCAGATAAACCGCCGCCAACACGAACGGGAAAAATTTTACCGTTGCCAGCGGCTGTGATGTCAATAAATTTCCCGCAAGCATACTCCCGAAAATATTGCATACGCCGAAAACAAATAGCATTGCGCTGACAGATGACGGCTCGACCATTGAAACTTTTGCTAAATATTCTGCCGCGTAATTGAACACGCCAAAGATTGAGCCGTCTAGGAAAATTACCGCCACGATTGACGCCCAGAGGACTCTTTTGCTTAAAATTTTTAGTTGACTGCCGTAACTTAAAGCTTTTTTCACCGGCATAGACGGCACATAAAAAATCGTCGCGAGCAATGTCGCAAATGTCACCAGCGCAAAAAATGTCATCGACGCTGATAAAGAAATCCTTTCAGCCAAAAAATTGCTTATCGGCACACCCACGACCATTCCTGCCGCTACTCCGATATTTATTTTCGCCACGGCTTTAGGTGCTTCCTTCGCACCAGCTATCATTGCCGCAACTGTAAACGCCATTGAACAATACACGGGGTGGAAAAATGCCGGCAAAACTCGGACGGCAAGCAACAAATTAAAATCTTTTGCAAAAATGGAAATGGTATTGCAGACCGTGAATAAAATCAGAACAAAAATCATCAGATATTTTCTATTGACTCGTGAAAAAATTAGCGGCATTGTCGGACCGGCTATCGCTACACCCAGCGCAAATAAACTGATTAAAAGCCCCGCGTGGACAATCGTCACGTTATATCGCTCGGCTATGTAGGGAAGAATCCCGATAAAGCCCATTTCCGTATTTAAAATCCCGAAGACGCCGACCATTAAAATAAATATCAACAAGTTTTTGTTCTGAACCATGACTTAAGTTCCTTTCTTAGTGCAAATTAAAAATCTTTTTAAATGAAAGTCCTTTCTGCTTAAAAAACGACCGTATTAATAAAAATGCAACCGCCGCTTCTGCTAAATCTTGCACAGAATAATTAAAAGAAAGATATTCTATTGGTAAAAATTTCGGCAATAACCAAATTAACGGCACCTGAACAACTAGTGGCAACAAACTTACTACAAAATTACGCCATTCGTCCTCCAATGCTGCCATTATTCCGCTTAACCAGGTGTAAATTCCGACAAACGGTTGCAAAATGAACATAAGCCGCAGAAAAATTATCATCTCGTCGGTTATCGGCTCGTTTTCAGCGATAAAAAAGCTCGCCATTTCTTTTGTAAAAATCATCAGCAAAAGATACATTCCGAACGTTAAAATCATCGTTAAAAAAAATCCGTACCGCATGACGCTGAGATATTCTTGTTCTTTTCTCGCCGCGAAAAGTTTACTTATTAGCGGTTGAATTCCCGTATCTAAACCGTTAAGCGGCAAATAAACAAATGTTAAAATTATGTTCGCGATAGTCGCCGCCGCCAATAAATGCGCCGCGTCGTAATTTAAAAGCGTTGCGTTTAAGAAATATTCGATAAAGCACATCATCAAAGTTCCGGCTGCAAAGCCCACGCCGATTTTGAATTCTTGTAAAATGTATTTTAAATTCTCGAAAGTTAGCGGCGTAGAAAATTTTTGCTGTGAATATTTGAAATACCAAACAGAAATCGCCGTTCCCAAAATCTGCGCGATTAGAGTAGCAATAGCCGCGCCCTTCATGCCCCAACCAAATCCGATTATAAAAAGCGCGTCCAAAATTATATTTGTCAGCGACGTGGAACCTATCAGCCAGAAAACGTGCATCGGCTTTTCAACACAGCGCATAAAAGCTCCAGTCAAGTAAATTGTGAGCAGAAATGGCACGCCGCATAAAGAAATTCGCAGAAAAGAAATTGCCAAGTCGATTATATGCCGTTCATCGGGATTGTCGGAAAGGATCTGCATTATCGGTTCAATAAAAATGTTGCCGACAATCGCGACGATTATTCCAATCACGAACGCGCAAAGATAATTGCTCCGCATAATTTTTTCTGCGAGATTTTTTTTGTTCGCGCCGATTTTTTCGGAAACAACTGCACTGCCGCCCGTTTCAAAGAGCGTGCCCAAAGCTACAAAAACCATTGTTATTGGATAAACCAAAGCCAATGCCTCAAGTCCGGCGGTACCAACCCAATTACCGACAAAAAATCCGTCGGTCATCGTGTAAATGCTCATGGCAACCAGCGCGGCAAATGTCGAACCGCCGTATGTGAGAATCTCGCCGATTATTGAGAAAAAATCATTACGCATAATAAAAATTTTCTCCTTAGCTTTTCGTCGTCACAAAATATTTTTTCAACATTGTGTGCGGCAAACGCTCTTTAAAAAAACGCAAATTCTCTTCGCCGGCGTCGTCCATAAAATTTTCCGTCAATATTCCGCGTTCCAAATTAATTTTCGCGTCGTACCAGTAGGCAAATTGATTCGCGCCCTTAAATTCGTAATCTGCTTTGGCGAAAAGCCCGATTGAATACGTTTCGTTAATTTGTTCGTCCACGCTGTAAGCAATAATTTTTCCGTCCACGCGAATCACAAAGCCGAAAAGATTTTTAAATTTATCCCAGTTGTTCAGCGCGAAAATAAAATTATAGTCGTCTTCCTGCGCCTCAACGAGATGATTTTCAACGCGATTTTGAAGATCTTCTTCGGCGGACGATTGAAAAGCGCGTAATTCGTCAAAAATTTTTGGCGTAATTTCCTCAATCTCATAATCATAATTTTTCTCGAAAGAATTTTTAGCGTTGCGGAAGCTTTTTAATTTTTTGCCCTCAAGACTAAAAATACTTTTCAAATCCAGAAGATAATCCCAATTATCGCGCTGATCATCGACAAAAATATTATCTCCAAGTTCGCGTTGCCAAATCTCTACAAGGTATTCCGGAACAGCAAAAAAAGTTGTTTCGGGCGGAACATATTTTTTAAAAACCTCCTGCCAACCGATTTTATCCCAATCGCAGACCGGAGCCGCCCAAAACTCCTCATCGTCAATAAAAAATTTATGCCAGCAAATGTCTTCAGCATAACCGCGCAAAAGTTGGAGCTTTTTTTTATATCCGAACGCGATTAGCGGCGAACCATTCGACGGAATTTGAGCACAGCGGCGCAAATAAGATAAATATCTGTCGTTGTCCTCAATGCCAAAATTTTTAAAGTCAATCATTTCCAAAACTCCTTTCTGTGCAGAAGTTTAATGTTAAAGTTAAGTCCGTGTCAAACAAAAATTCAGCGCGGCTTGCATTTATCCTGCGTGGCAAGTAGAATAAATCAACCCAAAACGAAAGGAGATTGACTATGGGAATACTCGATAAAGTCAAAAGCCTGTTGCCTAAACGCAAGGAGCCGGAATTAAAAAATAATGTTCCGAAAGAAAAAGAAAATATTCGTAAAACTTTCGGCAAATATTGTAATGCTAATCACGGCACGGAGGGCGGAAAACTCTGCGCCAAATGCACCGCCATCCTCTCAACCGTAATGATAAAAATCAGCCGCTGTCCATATGGTATCGGCAAGCCAATCTGCGAACAATGCGAAACGCCTTGTTTTGGTGAACGTTACACAAATGAATTTATGGCGATAATGAAGGGCGGACAAAAGAAAATGCTCCTTAGCCACCCGATTATGACTGTTAAGCACAAGCTGGCGGGATTGGGCGCGGAATATGCCAAAATGCAACGCGATAAAAAGACTTCCGAAAAACAGAAGGAAGAAGCTGACAAACTTAAAGCAAAATTCGCCAATGCCACACGTTCGCCGAAAAAAGCTAAGAAACGCAAAAAGAAGTGATTCGTTATGATAGAAATTTTTGATGGCGCAATGGGTACAATGTTGCAGGCGGGCGGATTAAAAGCCGGTGCTTGCCCCGAACTTATGAACATTGACGCTCCCGATGTCGTGAAAAAAATTCACCGTGCATATATCGACGCCGGCTCAACGATTATTGAAACGAACACTTTCGGCGCAAGCAGTTTAAAGCTCGCTCATTACGGTTTAGCTGATAGGGTTCACGAATTGAACTTTGCCGCCGTGAAAATTGCAAAATCCGCCGGCAATGCAAAGGTTGCAGGTTCTATAGGTCCGACGGGAAAATTTATCGCGCCGCTGGGAGATTTGGACTTCGACGACGCCTATAAAATTTTTTACGAACAGTCAGCGGCATTGGCTCAAGCGGGCGCAGATTTTTTAATTATCGAAACGTGCATTGATATTCAAGAGATGAGAGCCGCGCTCCTAGCCGCAAAAGATGCTTGCAATTTGCCGATTATCTGCCAACTTTCCTACAGCGAAGACGGGCGAACCGTTACTGGTACAGATCCGCAATCCGCCGCTGTGATTCTTGAGGCTATGGGCGCGTCGATTATCGGTGTAAATTGTTCGCTTGGTCCCGAACAGCTCGTGCCCGTCGTGAAAATTTTGGCTCAAAATTGCCGCGTACCTGTCAGTGTGCAACCAAATGCCGGTATGCCCTATCTTGAAAACGGGAAAACTAAATTTCCAATGGACGCGAAGACTTTTGGCGCGTGGGGAGCAAAACTCGTTGAGGCGGGTGCGACTTATCTGGGCGGCTGTTGTGGTACCACGCCCGAACATATCCGCGAATTATCTAACAACGTCAAAAACCTAGTTCCTAGTTCCCAATTCCCAGTTCCTAGCAAGCTTATGTTGGCAAGCAGAAGTAAAACCGTCATCATTGATAAAAATTCAACCGTTCTAATCGGTGAAAGAATCAATCCGACTGGCAGAAAAAAATTAGCCGCTGAAATCCGCGAAGGCTCGCTACTCGGTGTGAAACGCGACGCTCTTAACCAAGTCAAAGCCGGCGCGAAGATTTTAGATGTTAATATGGGCGTGGGCGGAATTAATCAGGCTGAAATGATGAAAAAAGCTGTCCGCGAAATCGCGCAGATAACCGACGCGCCGCTTTCCATTGATACTGGCGACGCTGAAGCTTTGGAGGCGGGCTTAAAAAATTTTCCTGGGCGTGCACTGATAAATTCTGTAAGTTTTGAGCCGGAACGCATAAAAAAATTTTTACCGCTGGCAAAACGTTACGGCGCGGCAATTTTAATTCTTCCGCTCACTGAACACGGCGTGCCGAATTCTGCTGAAGAAAGATTTTCCGTCGCGAAAAAAATTATCGCCGCCGCTAAAAATTTCGGGCTTGATGACGGAGACTTTCTCCTTGACGCGCTCGTCATGACGATTTCTGCCGATAAAAACGCCTGCTTAGAAGTTTTAAAGACTTTGAAACTTTACAACGAATTAAATTTGCCAACGACTATGGGCTTGAGTAATATTTCTTTTGGTTTACCCAATCGCCCGCTGATTAATTCTACTTTTTTTGCAATGTGCCTTGCCGCAGGTCTCGACGCGCCGATTATGAATCCTTACGATGAATCTATGCAGAATGTTTTAAAATCTGCCGCCGCGCTTTTGGCTAAAGATCCCAA
>CAJONF010000082.1 GCA_905236665.1 uncultured Selenomonadaceae bacterium
AATCATAAAATCGTTTCAAAGAAAGCTGAACTCCTTGACGCGGACGAAATTAAAAAAATTTGCCCGAAGCCCGATGAAAAAGTTTTGGCGGAAGTCGCCCTTGCTAACGAAACGGCTAATAAACTTTTAGATGAAGTTGTTGCTCACAGTGACAGGGAACTTTCAAGTTATCGGTTACTCGTTCGCCGCAATGAATCCGAACTCGGAAATCTCGCGGCTGATGCAATGCGTTGGATAGCGAAAAGCGACATTGCCATTATCAATGGCGGCGGACTCCGCGAAAATTTGCCGGCGGGTGACGTTAGGAAACGCGATACCATGGCTATTTTTCCCTTTGGCAACACACTGCGCATAGCCGAAATCAACGGCAAAACTATTCGCGAAATGCTCGAACACTCCGTGGAATTTTATCCCGCATCTTTCGGCGGATTCCTTAATGTCAGCGGCATGACTTTTAGCTATGATCCTTCGCAACCGGCTAAACAACGCGTCAAAGAAATTTTGGTTGCCGGTAAACCGTTAGACGAGAATAAAACTTACACCATTGCGCTTGTCGATTTTCAGACAGAAGGCGGCGACGGTTACGATATGCTTAAGAATTTAAAAATCGTCGGTGAAATGGGCACCTGTGATGAAATTCTCGCAGAATATCTGAATGCGGAAGGTATGAAGGGAATTGAGGTCGGCAGAATTAAACGCTTGGTCGAAGTTCCTATCCCCGATGAAGAATAATTTTTTGCTGATAAAAAAAAATTGCCCCGATGAAAATTTTTCGTCGGGGATTTTTTATACGGAAAATTTTTTAATCGTCAATCTCTGCCGCTTCAACCGCATCTTCCGGCTCCGCTAGCCCGAACATAACTTTAACAAGCGCGTCTCCGTATTTTTCAATCATCAACAGACCGATAACAACTGAAAAATCAATTTGTTCGTAAGTCGGCGGCACAAATTCATCATCACCGCAATAAAGCGCAACCCTATAGGAAATTTCTCCGTCAGTGAAGTCAAAATCAAAGCAACCAATTTTCAAGCCATAATTCGCCCTAAGCAGAAATTCGGCAACTTTAGCGCGCTCCTCTTCGCCGGCATTAAGCGGAATAATCATGTGCAGAATAAGTTTGTCATCGTATGCGTGGAAAAAAACAGTTGCATGACCAAATTTTACATCGACCGAATAAATCGCGCTGGCAACGTTCCGTTCGTTGAAAGGTTCGTGCTTAACATTATCGCGCTCGAAAAAATCTTCGACAGCCGCCCGAATCGCTTGCACATTTTCGTTTCTGTCCATATTTGCCATAAAGAATCCCTCCCTGTAGATTAATTTTATATTATGGAAAAAAACTTTTCAAGCGGTTTGCATTGTTAAAAAGTTCCCTGCTTGATAAAATATCTGCAGAAATTTTTGGGAGGGAAAAGTTTTGTTGACGAATCGGCGACTCTTGCGAGTGCGATTATTTTTTGAAGGATCTATCGTCGGGATTTTTACGGGCGTGGTTGTGGCGACGTTGCGATTTTTATTGGACGCGGCGGACATTTATCGCCCGATAATTTTTTCGTGGATTGACAGCTTTGGAAAAATTTTTCTTGCTGTCGTCGTGATGATTTTAATCGCGCTGTTTTTAGCAAAAGCTGTGAGTTTAGATTCGCAAGTTGCAGGCAGTGGCGTTCCGCAAATCAAAGGAATTTTGCAAGGGCGCACGCAGATGTTTAAACCGTTCAGACTTTTGACAATAAAATTTTTCGCAACGCTTGCGGCAATCGGCGCGGGCATGAGTTTAGGTCGGGCGGGAATCAGTGTGCAATTCGGCGCGGCTATAGGAAATTTTTTCACGAAAATAATTTACGGCGGCAATAGACAACACGAAGCGGTTGAAGGAAATTTTTTGCTGACAGCAGGCGCAGGTGCAGGTCTTGCGGCGATTTTTAATGCGCCATTGGCGGGAGTAATTTTTTGCATTGAAGAACTTAGAAAAAGATTTTCGCAGGAAATTTTAATCGCGGCAGTGACGGCGGCAGTTATGGCATCGTTCGTCGTGAAAATAGTTTTCGGAGTGCGTCCGGTTTTTGAGACAATCACAGCGACGCCGCTTCATGTGCCAGCAGTTATGACGACGCCAAATTTTGAAATGGCAACCGCGCTGACTTCTGCCCCGACAAAATTTATCGTGCTGTTTATTTTTTTGGGCGTAATTTGCGGCGTGATAGGCGCATTTTTTTCTAAAGCGTTAATCTTCGCGCTGGACACCTACGACGGCTTAAAAATTTTCGGCGTGAAAAGATTTTTAATTCCGTTGCTCATTGCCATCCCGCTGGGAATTGAATTGCCGCAAGTCCTCGGTTGTGGAAATGTTTTAGTCGACGAAATTTTAATCACGCATCTAGCAATTAGCTTGCTTATAATTTTATTGGCGGTAAAAATTTTTTACACGCTGATTTGTTTTGGTACGAACGCGCCCGGCGGATTATTCTTGCCGGTATTGGTAATTGGTGCACTGATTGGAAATATTTTTGCGCGAATCGGCAACACGTTAAATTTTTTCACGGCGGATTGGACGACGCTTTTTATAATTTTTGGAATGGCGGCATTTTTCGCGGCGGTAGTCAAAGCACCGGTAACAGGTAGTATTTTAATTTTGGAGCTGACCGGACAATTTTCACACTTAGTCGGCTTGATAATTGTATCGGGCGCGGCATTTTTAATTTCGGATTTATGCGGTGGCGAACCGATATTTTCCGCGCTATTGGAACGTTCGCAGGATAAAAAAGCCCACGACCTTTGACGGCAAGCAACCTTTACAAAAATTTCACGGTTTAATATAATAAGCCAACATAAAACTTTTTCTAGAGGTGATCGAAATGCTGATTGATAACAACGACAAAAATTTAGTTGAGAAAAAAATTTCTAGTGAAAAAATTTTTGACGGAGTCCTTTTGCACGTGCGTAAAGATTCCGTCGAATTGCCCAATGGTCACACGGCAACTCGCGAATGGATTGAGCACCCTGGCGCGTCCGCGGTTATTCCACTCCTGCCAGACAATCAAATAATTCTCGTGCGCCAATTTCGCTATCCTATCGGGCAAGTTACGTTGGAAGTTCCCGCCGGCAAGCTCGATAAAGTCGGTGAAGACCCGATAGAATGTGCTAAGCGCGAATTGAGCGAAGAGACGGGCTACACCGCCGGAAAACTTTGGAAGCTCACCACGATTGCCACGACTGTTGGTTTCACGAACGAATATATTCACCTTTACGCAGCCAGCGATTTGACGCCCGGCAAAATTCACCCCGATTCGGACGAATTTATTAACGTCGTAAAAATTCCGCTGACTGCCGCCTTGCAAATGGTAGAGAGCGGAAAAATTTTCGACGCAAAATCCGCCGTATCAATTTTACTTTTAGCTAAAGAGGTTTTTCTTAAAAAATGAAAATGAAGTTGCCTTATAAAAATTTCACGTTGCCTTTGTTAAAAATCGCGGGGCTTGTCACGCTGATTTTGCTCGTCGGAAAAATTTTCCCTGAACCGGCGGGCGTAGCTCTTTGTATACTTTTAATGGGCGGCTATTACGGTTTGATCGCCCGCTGTACAAAGTTTTGCAAAGTAAATTTCCTAGACATATTTAAAAGCGAATTGATTGGGATTTTGCTTGTGGCGGCGGCGAGCGTGAGCTTTGTCGTTTTTATTGTCAGTTCACAGCAGACGATTTATATTTGGGATTCGCTGGAAACATGGGAGCCTACCATTGAATGTGAAGAAACTGTTTTTAGTCATCCACACCAAGCGTTAAGAGATTTGCACACCTCAATAAATCATGCGGACTACAATAATTTTCTGCCAATGCTCATGGCGTTGCCTATGCACATCTTCGGAAAAAGTTTTCTGTGCTACACACTTTACGTTTGGATAATGTTCGCGCTTCCGGCAATTTTTTTTGCGGCGGCTTCGCTCAAAACTTTTTTAAACGACGCGGGCATAAAAACTCCGTGCTATGTGCTCATGACGATTTTTTTACTGTTACCAATTTTTGAAGTGCCTCTGTTTATCGGTTATGCCAACGTGTCAATCCTGTTGCCCGCCGCGCTGATTTTGGCAATGCTCTTGAGTTTGGAAAAAGAATTTCGGTTTGAGCCGCTGATTTTAATTAGCGTGCTGTGTATTTTTGCGGTGTTTCAGGCGCGAACGTCGGCTTATATGATTTTGGGCGAATTTTTCGGCTATACGATTTACGCAATAATTTCCGGCTTCCGCAATGGGACATTGCTGCGAGATTTTTTTCTGTTGTGCAAAAGATTTTTCTGCATAGGAATTTCCGGATTGATTTTAATTTTGCCGCTGTTCTTTACGTTTGTTAAACACGCCTTGACTTACGACATAGGCACGGCTTATTCTGCTTATCAATTAGGTCAAAGTTTTTCAACGCGATTTTTAAGCCATATGGAAGAATTAGGCGTTTTAATCTATGGAATTTTTTTTGTCGGCGCGGTTTACACTTTCTTTAATAAAAAATTTTTACCGTTCGCGGCGTTTTTCTTAACGTGGGCGATAACTTCCGCATTTTTATTTTGCCGCGTACAATTCATGGGCTGGCAACATTTTTATATAATGATCCTGCCGTTCGCAATTATCGTCGCGGCTTTAACAGTTTATGCTTTCCACAAAAAAAAAGCTTTGGGCGCGGCATTGATTTTTATTTTGGTGATTAATTTTCTGCAGACATATTTTTTCCCGTTTAAATTTGGAAAAGTCTTTAACTATGGCTACATCATTCCCGTTCGACAAGACATTGCCGACTTAAAAAATTTTGTTGCGGATATGAATGATTTGACGGCGGGCACCGATAAAAAAATTTACCTGCTGGCGAGTAGTGTGCTGTACAATTACACCGCTATCGGGAAAATTTTTATTCCGGAAAAACATAACGCCATGCCGAATCTTTTGGGCACTGCCGATATTGATTTGCGAGACGGTTTCCCCACAAGTTTTTTTGACGCGGATTATGTTATCGTCAC
>CAJONF010000083.1 GCA_905236665.1 uncultured Selenomonadaceae bacterium
AACAGGCTCCTGCAATTATCTTTGGATGAGTTTTTTTCAATTATTTTTCTTAACGCCATATGTAAAAGTTTTGCGTTCACATGAAGCGAGCAATTCCGCACTAAATATTGTTTTAATGAGTTTGTTGGGATTTTTAGCGGGCTGGTCGAATGAATCCGGCGCACTTGCGACGATTTTTTTAACAATTTTTCTAGTTTTTATGTGCAAAGCGCACAAAATTTTTCGGGCGTGGATGATTTCGGGATTAGCGGCGTTGATTATCGGTTGTGGATTTATGTTATTTGCGCCGGGAAATTTTGCGAGATTAGAATTTTTTCATGCGAATTTTGCTTACACGTCGGGAATTTTCTTTGAACATTTAATAAAATTTTTCCCCGCGGTGTTTATTCCGGATTTAATTGCGTTATTGCCGATGTTTATTTATTTTTTGCAGAGAAATTCGGGAAAATTCAACACGCCGGAGATTTTAATGCTGGCATTTGCGGCGGCGGGCTTATTTGTGCCGACAATTATGCTTTTTTTCCCCGAATTCAGCACGAGAATTTCTGTAACGTCGATTAATTTTGTTTTAGTTGCGTCAACAAGCGCGATTTTAGAGTTAGAACGAAAAAATTTCAGCTTAAGTTTTTATTTGCCGAAAAAATTTTTGCGCGGCGTGTCGATAATTTTAACCGCGCTGTGTATTTCTTACCTGCTGACGTTAATTTACGTAGATATTTCTGTTTTTAATGCGGCGCGGCGGCAAGTTCGATATATTCAGCGAAATTCTTACTTGGATATAATTCCCATGCCGATATTGCCAGCTCGTCACCGCTTTGAAAATATTCACGGGGATAGGAGCGCGGTTTTTTATCTAAAATTTTTAGGCGGCATAGAAAAAAATCCGAACTTTTATCAAAATGTGCTTGTCGCGAAATATTACGGCGTGCGCGGCGTGATCGGTATTGACGATTAAAAAAGGAGTTAGGTTTTTCCCTAACTCCTAATTTTTTTTTATTTAATCTATTTGTTTTTTAGCCAGCCGAATCAGCACGCGAGTAATTCTCAAGCCTTCGACTTCCTCAACGTAAAAAGTATTTCCCTCGAACGCGGCAGATTGCCCAACGCGGGGTTCACCGCCCAGCTTATCATTTAGCCAGCCGCCCACCGTGTCAACGTCCTCATCGTCAATGGCAATGTCGAATTCGTCTTCCAATTCCTCAAGCAACATCTTCGCGTCAACGGAATAAAGATTATCATCGCGTTTTTCAGCATCGGGACGCTCCTCGTCGAATTCGTCTTGAATATCACCAACAATTTCTTCGACAATATCTTCAATCGTGACCATGCCGGCAGTCGTTCCATATTCATCAACGACAATGGCCAGTTGCGAACGATTTTTTTGCATAGTGTCAAGCAAAACGCTAACGTCCATACTTTCCGGCACGAAGAAAACTTTTCGCGCCAATTTTTTTAAACTCGGCTTGCGTTTACCTTGAATCAGAACTTTTGTTAAATCTTTAATGTGCAGAAATCCGACAATATGATCTTTATCCTCGTCGCAAATTGGATAGCGCGTCATTTCCTCTTCCAAAATCGTGGCGAGATTTTCTTCGTGGCTTTTGTTCAGATAAAGACAAACCATATCCGTTCGCGGCACCATAATTTCTCGGACATTGCGTTCAGTGAAATCAAAGACATTATCGACAAAATCAACCTCGGTATCGTCAACCAGTCCTTGCTTGCGGCTCTCCTTCATCAGCAGGCGAATTTCTTCGGGATTGTGAGCAACTTCGCCCTCGGACGCCGTCAAGCCCAGGTGATGACTTACGAACGTTGCAGTTTTATTCAGCAACCACACGAAAGGATACATGACTTTCCAGAAAATCAGCATTGGTATTGCGATATTGAGCAAAATTTTTTCTGCCGCGGCAATCGCCATGCTTTTTGGTGTCAATTCGCCTAAGATAATGTGCATTGCGGTTATCAGCGAAAAAGCTAGCGCAAATGAAATTGTGTGAGTCAACGTCTCGCCGAAGTTCAACGCGTGAATCAGCGGGGAAATTAATTTTGCAACGAACGGTTCGCCGACCCAGCCTAGCCCCAATGATGCTAAAGTTATGCCAAGTTGTGTGACGGATAAAGCTTCGTCTAGTTCGTCTATTAATTTTTTTGCATATTTGGCGCGGGTGTTGCCCTCTTGAATCAGCGTTTCTAGCCGCGACGGGCGCATTTTCACGCAACAAAATTCCGCCGCGACGAAAAATCCGTTCATGGCAATTAAAAAGAAAACAAGGAATGTATTAAGTAATATGGGCAAGATGTCCATAAAATTTTAACTCCTAACTTCTTTATTTCACGACGATATTAATCAGCTTATTGGGCACGGCGATAATTTTTATAACTTTTTTTCCACTTGTGAATTCGTCGAAACGTGGCAAGGTCAGTGCAAATTTTTCAAGGTCAGCTTTGCTTAAACCGACGGGAACTTTCACATGGTCGCGAACTTTTCCGTTGATCTGAATTACAATTTCAATTTCCTCTTCGACAATCGCCGCCGCGTCGAAGGTCGGGAAATTTTGTTTGTGAACGTCGCCCATGAAGAATTTGCTCCAAAGTTCGGCAGAAATATGCGGTACGAACGGTGCAAGCATTAATAAAAGATTTTTCGCCAGCTCGCGGGCAAGATTCGGATTAATTTTTTTATCTTGGAAGGTGTGCATTGCGTTTACAAGTTCCATGAGTGAGCTAATCGCCGTATTAAATGCAAAGCGGTCGCGGACATCTTCCGTGACTTTTTTTATTGTCTTATGCAATGTGCGCCGCAATGAAATTTCTTCCGCCGTCAAAATCTGCGCGTCGTAAGTATCATTGCCAGCTTTAATCGCGTCGTCGAAAATTTCCAAAATTCTCCAGACACGATTCAAAAATCTGTATGAACCTTGAACGCCCTTATCGCTCCAATCCAAATCACGTTCAACGGGCGCGGCGAACAGTATAAATAATCTGGCAGTATCTGCGCCGTATTTATTGATAATTTCTTCAGGACTTACGACATTGCCTAGGGATTTTGACATTTTCGCGCCGTCTTTAATAACCATGCCCTGCGTCAAAAGATTTGCAAAAGGTTCGTCGTAATCCAAAAGCCCGGCATCGCGCAAAACCTTTGTAAAAAATCTTGAGTAAAGCAAATGTAAAATCGCGTGCTCAATGCCGCCAATGTACTGATCGACGGGACTCCAATAATTTACTTTGTCGCGGTCGAAAGGTTTAGCCTCGTTGTGGGGGTCGGTATAGCGCATATAATACCAGCTTGAACAAATGAACGTGTCCATTGTATCTGTCTCGCGGTGAGCATGACCGCCGCATTTTGGGCAAGTGCATTCGTTAAATTTTTTGCTAGTTGACAGCGGACTCAATGCGCCCTGTTTAAATTCAACGTCATCGGGCAGGAGAACAGGTAAATCTTTTTCGGGAACAAGAACTTCGCCGCATTTGTCGCAGTAGATAACGGGGATTGGTGCACCCCAATAGCGTTGACGGCTTATCAACCAATCGCGCAGACGATAATTAACTTTGCGTTTGCCGAAGCCTTGTTGCTCAGCGTAATCCATAATCGCCTGAAAGCCCGTGTTAAAATCCATGCCCGTGAATTTGCCGGAATTAACCATAACGCCTTCATGTTCAACGTAAGCCGCGTCCATTTCCTCAAGCTTTAATTCTTTATCTTTTGGCTGAAGTGTCAAGATAATATCCAGCCCGTATTTTTTTGCGAACATCCAATCGCGTTGATCTCCGGAAGGAACGCCCATAACCGCGCCCGTGCCATATTCAAACACGACGTAATTTGTTACCCAGATTTGAACTTTATTGCCGTTGAAAGGATTTATACAGTAAACGCCGGTAAAGATTCCTTCCTTTTCCGATTCACTCGAAGTCCTTTCAATATCGCTTTGACTGCGGGCGTGTTCGCAGAATTTTTTTATCTCGTCGGCTTTATCGCTAATCGCGCAGATTTTTTCAACAAGCGGATGTTCGGGAGCAAGAGCAAGAAAAGTTATGCCAAACGCTGTATCGGGGCGCGTTGTGTAAACAGAAATTTTTTCGCCGAGTTCGGGCGCGTCTAAATAAATTTCCAAACCTTCAGAGCGTCCAATCCAATTTTCCTGCATGATTTTAACGCGGCTCGGCCAGCCCGTGAGCTTATCCAAATCGGCAAGCAATTCGTCGGCGTAGTCGGTGATTTTGAAAAACCATTGCGCCAAATTCTTTTTATGAACTTCCGAATCGCAACGCCAACATTTTCCGTCGATAACCTGTTCATTGGCAAGCACTGTACCGCAAGTGTCACACCAATTCACTGACGCTTCTTTTTTATAAGCAAGCCCGCGTTTATAAAAGAGTTCAAATAGCCATTGCGTCCAACGATAATAATCTTCGCGGCAAGTTTCAACTTCGCGATCCCAATCATAAGCCAGCCCCATTGCCTTTTGTTGAGCTGTCATATTTTTTATATTGGCAAAAGTCCAATCGCCGGGCTTAACGCCGTGAGCAATAGCGGCATTTTCTGCGGGCATACCGAACGCGTCAAATCCCATAGGGTGCAAAACGTTGTAGCCCGCCATCATGCGATAACGTGCCACCACGTCGCCGATTGAATAATTTCTGACGTGACCCATATGCAAATTGCCCGAAGGATATGGGAACATTTCCAGCGCGTAATATTTCGGACGCGTACTATCCTCTGTAGTCTTGTAATAATCCGGCGCGTTCCAAACTTCTTGCCATTTCTTTTCGATTTCCTGTGGATTGTATTTTTCCATTAAATTCGCCTCCTAATTAATGCGCTGATTATATCAGCCTGCGCAAAAAATGAAAAGCTTTTAGGAATTAGCAATCGGGCAAAAAAAATCCTGCGCGTGGCAGGATAGTTAGACATCGTGACAAAATTTTTCAAAATTAATCGTAGCTGAGCCAAGTAAAAATAAAAATTGCTATAGAAACAATTCCGTTTCTCATGAAATAAGCTTGAGTGACTTCGCGATAATCATTTGGGCGAACAATGGCGTGCTGATAAATCAGAGCCAATGCCGCTATCATCACGCCGATGAAATAAAATTTTCCTAAACCGAGAATAAGCCCGACGATTATAAAGCAGACGATTGAAATTACGTGAAGAACGCGTGCAATGTTTAGAGCACCTGCCGCGCCGTATTTTGTTGCCAAGGAGTGAAGTTTATGCGCCTTGTCGAAATGTTCATCTTGTGCGCCGTAAACAGCGTCGAAAGCTCCAATCCATAACGCTACGGCTAAACATAAAATTATCATCGGCAGGGAAATTTTTTCTGTTAAAGCGACCCATGCGCCCGCGGGAGCCATTGCTATTGCCACTCCCAAAAATAAATGACACCACGCGGTAAATCTTTTTGTGAATGGGTAGATTATGAACGGTATCGCCGCCACCGGCAAAAGTTTTAAACAAATCGGCGGCAGTTGAGCGACTGTAAGGACGAGCACGATTAAGCACAGCATGATAAAGATTAATGCTTCGCCTTTGGAAATTTCACCGCGAACCATTGCCCGATAAGACAGCCGCGGTTGCAGTTTATCGTATTTCAAATCGGCAAGGTTATCTATTGCGATTGCCGCCCACCGCGCAGAAGTTATCGCCAGCAAAATTAAAATGACTGTCCAAAAATCGGGGTGACCGCCCGCCGCCATGAATGCACTTGCCAGGGCGAATGGCAAGCTAAAAATTGTGTGTGGCAGGGCGATATTGTTTGCATGAGATTTAAATTTTGAGCTTTTTACATTCCTCATCCCCAATCCCTAGTTCCTAGTTCCTACTTCCTACACCAAAATCACCGTCGGGTAAAAGTTTCCAAGTTTCGTCGGCTCGCGCAGAATTTTTCAAGACGAGTTCGATATTTTTTGCGTCGCTGAAGTTGAAAAATTTTTCTGCGTCTTCACGAGAAGAGCCGCCCAAAACTTTTCTGTTAATCAGTCGTTCGCGCAGAAGTTCAGGTTCAGCTTCAATAAACACGGAATAATCCGCCAACACTCGAACATTTGTCCAGCCCACATCTTTTAAGAGCAGATAATTTCCCTCAATCAAAATAATATCGTCCTCGACGCTCCAATAATCGGGCAACACGTCATGAATTTTGCGGTCGTAAATATTCCAATTGGTACCTTCCGAGCGCAGTTCGCGAATCTTTTCAATCAGCAAATCAACATCAAAAGTTTCCGGCGCACCTTTAATATCGCGCATCAAAATTTTTTTGCCGTCGCGTTCAATTTCTTTAGTATTCATATAAGCCGCCGTGAAATGAAAACCGTCCATACCGAGTGCACGAACCGGATCGACTTCCTTGGAACGTTCACGGCTGAGTTTTTCCAGAAATTGAGCCAGCGTCGATTTACCAGCTCCGGGCGGCGCAACGAGATAGGCGATAACTTTCCTGTCCATTGTCATTTTTAAATCGGTTAATTCGCGCAGGAATGGCATAAAAATTTCTTCGACTGCCGACGCGCTGAATTTGACTTCTTGCCACAGCCCGTTGACTTCCAAATTGTAAGTTAAAAAATTTTTTTCCATAATTCCTCCTCAAGAATTCTTACTGCTCACAACCTTAAGAAAAATTTCCGCGTCTGACAAGTTCGCGAGCCGCTTTAGCCGTCAAATGTTCAATCGTCATGACGGGGACAACCAACGCGCTCAAACGGGACAATTCTTTTTCGCGACGTTCGGGGCTAGCTGTGGAAGAATATTTATCGGCTAAAAGTTCCAGCCCGCGCAGTTTATCAGGATCGTTGTCGTCTTCAATGATTTTAATACGCCCGAAAGCAACTGCGCTTGAAAAATACGTCGTGAACTCTTCAGCAATGACATCATGGCGATCGACTACGCAGAAAGAAACTTTGTCATTATTTTTAATCGCGTCGATTTTATGTCCGGTCTTCGCGCTGTGAAAATAAATTTTATTACCTTCGACCGCGTAATTAATCGGTACGGTATAGGGATAGCCGTCATCTCCCGAAAGAGCTAAAATGCCGTAATCACCTTCGCGTAGAATTTTTTCTGCTGTTTCTTGCGACAAAATTTGTTTACTGCGCCGCATTTCTCTAAACATTAAAAAGCCTCCTCAACGACCGGCTGACACGCCATCTTTGATAATTTCGGCGAGTTTTTTACTTTCGCGAGCCGCGCTGTCGATTTTCATAATTTCGCGGCGACAATCGCTTAGAATTTTAATCGCGTCGTCAACTTTTTTTAGCGTGAGTGCTTTTTCGTCATCAGCAATTTTTTTAATCGCCTGCTTGCAACTTTTGAAAAGTTCTTCCTTTAAACTTTCACGCGACCGACTGCGGTTTTCAAATTCCCGTGCAAGCTTTTCAATCTGTTCCATAGTGTGAATCGCCGCAAGATAGTCGTACTTCATCTGCGCGGAAAGCGGTGCTTCCATGTCATTGGCGTCGGAGATTGCGCCGCTTTCTACTGCCTCTTTGAATCTGTCAATCGTTGCCATGAAAATTTCCCCTTTAAGAATCTTAATAAATTCAAGGTACTACTCGTTTAAAATTTTATTTATTATAAGGTAACGCGGCGAAAACTTCAACTAGGGGTTGTTGGTAAAGTTACAGAAAAGAAAAATCCCTCTTGCCGTTTAGTTTTAGCAAAAGGGATCTTTTATCATCGGCGCGATTTATAACAAATTTTTGCTGTAATATTCGCTAACCTGCTTATAATCTGTGATAGTATTTTCGCCACGTTCCAGAGCGATTAATCCCGTGCGAATAATTTCTAAAATGCCATAGGGCGCGAGGAGTCTGGTAAATGCTGTAACTTTTTCGTCGTTGCCGGTGATTTCAAAGATCAGTGTAGTTGGCTGAACATCTACAACATGGGCGCGGAAAAGTTCAGCCATTTTCAAAACGTCAAGGCGGGTGCTGTCGTCAGCAGAAACTTTAATCATCGTCATGCCGCGAGTAACCGCCGTGGCAGAATCTAAACGTTGCACCGCTTGAACCACGGGCATTTTTTCCAGCTGTTTAATAACTTGGTCAACAAAATTTCCGTCGCCGTGAACTACGACCGTTATCCGCGAAAATTCCGGCGATTGTGTTATCCCGACCGACAAACTATCTATATTAAACTCTCGGCGGCTGAACATACTAGCCACGCGCACCAAAACCCCCGGCTGATTTTCAACGTAAACTGATAAAACGTGCTTCATTTTTTAAAGAACTCTCCTTAGAAATTATTTGAAAAAAACCGCATACAGCACACCGACAGCGATACTTATTGCCGAAACCGTGATTATTTGTCCGTGATTCATTGAGGAATCAATTTTATTTGAAAGCGCGTCGATTTTATCTGCAAGCTTATCAATTTTTGCATCTTGTTTGTCCATGCGGTCGTGTAATTCTTTTCGCACGGTGTCAATTTTTGTTTCCAATACGTCTTGGCGCGTTTCGATTCTGTCCATGCGCGTTTCGATTCTGTCCATGCGCGTTTCGATTCTGTCCATGCGTGCAGATAAATCTTTGCGTGAGTCGCGGAACTCGTCTTTTAAATCCCTAAGTTGCATAAAAATCATTTCGTTAGCGTTCATCGGGATAATCCGCGGAATTTGTTCTTTAGCTTGAGTTTCTGGCATTTAAATCACCACCGAAATTATTGCTCTTCTTGATATTGGCGGAAATTTTTCAAAATGCAAATTGGGCGTTTCTGCGAGGCGTTGCCAAAAGGATTATCAATCAGCAAATCGGAGGCAAGTTGAGCGTTCATGCCCGGCGTTGCACCGACAATTCGCGAGCGTTTTAAATCGTTCACATCAGCAATCATCGCGCCAAAACATTTCAGCCGCGCTTTTAGGTCTGCAACGACTTTATCGACATTTTCGGGACCATAGACAACGCATTTGTCAAACGGCGGCATTGTTCCTGTCACGTCGTCGATTAATGCAGCTTGACGCCCGCCCCATTTGTAAAAAAGCCCGCGCAGTCCGATAACTTTTCCTAAAAAACCGGCGAACAGTGCAAAGGCAACGCGCCATTCTCCTTCCTTTTCCATTAAAGCTTGCATACCGTGCGGCGTGGCAAGTGAACCGTAATCTGGAATAAATCTGCAACAAAGTTTCGCCAAGTTGCTCAGTTTCATTTCGTCCGGACGAACAATATTCCCCTGCGTTATCGCCACGACGCTTTCAGCCACGGTTATTACGTCATCGGAACCGATAATATCGCGGGTGTAACTTTCTATCACGTCGACAATATCATCTTTCGGCGTCAAAATCCTGGTCGTTATCGGAATAATTTCAACGTTCATAAAAAATTTTCACTCCTTAACAAGTTTAACGCCGACAAGGTTGGCAAGTTCTTCAGCTGTTAAAATGACGCGGGCAATAGACCAACGCATAGGATTTCTCCCAACTTCGCGATAAATAAATTCAACGGGGAAATCTACCATGTGAGCAACAGCCTTTTCCAATGAAAGGTTTTTCCTAGCCGACAAGGTGACTTTAGCCACGAGAAATGCGCTCTGCTGATGTTCTATAACCAACGCCTCAAAATAATCATCTTCACGGGGAACGCCTTCGCGTTCAGCCTTGCCGCGAACGTCCATGCCGTCATATTGTTCAAAAGGCAACAGCGGATGACATATGGCATCGACAATCATTGCGCTTTGAGTACCTTCGTTGCGAAATTCAATCGTGGTGGAAAGTGTCAAGGATTTTTCGTCGCGATATTCGATTTTAAATGGCGTGCGGCTCTCCAATTTCGGAACAACTTTTTCTTGCCGTCCTTTTAAATACAGCCACGTGATTACAATGACTGTTACTATCGCGGAGATTAATCCTACAAATATTGTTAACAAAATTTTTCAACCCCTCAAGATTTTTTTCAGGGAAATTTTATACAACGAAATTAATTTTTGCAAGGAAATTTTTTATACGCGTTTTCTATGCAAAAAAAAAGGCGTTGCCTCTGAAGAGGTCGCCCAATTTTTTATTAAACAAGTCCTTGAGCCGTCATAGCCTCCGCAACTTTTTTAAAGCCGGCAATGTTCGCGCCCATAACCAGATTATCCGGTTCGCCGAATTCAACAGCATTGGCTTTGGCATTTTTATAAATGTTCGCCATAATTCCTTTAAGCCGCTCGTCTACTTCCGCAAAAGTCCAGCTCAACCGCTCGGAATTCTGGCTCATCTCCAGCGCGCTGACTGCCACACCGCCCGCGTTAGCCGCCTTAGCAGGACAGAATAGAATTTTATTTGCTTGGAAATATTCAATAGCCTCCAGCGTCGACGGCATATTTGCACCTTCCGCCACGACTTTGCAACCGTTGGCAACCAAAGCTTTTGCCGCGTCAAGATCAATTTCTTCTTGCGTAGCACAGGGCAGGGCGATATCGCATTTGATACTCCATACGCCATGACAGCCCTCGTGATATTCGCTGGCGGGGTGATTGGTCGCATATTCAGCAATGCGCCCGCGCTTAACTTCTTTGATAAACTTAACCGCTTTTAAATCAATACCATGCGGGTCGTAAATGTAGCCGTCCGAATCTGAACAGCTGATAACATTCGCGCCGAGTTCCTGCGCTTTTTCTATTGCATAAATCGCCACGTTGCCCGAACCGCTCACGATAACTTTTTTCCCGTCAATGTTAATATTTTTTTCATTAAGCAAATTCTGCACAAAGTACAAAAGACCATAGCCGGTCGCCTCGGTACGTGTAAGTGAGCCGCCGTAAGTCAAACCTTTGCCCGTCAAAACAGCCGCATCATAAGCATCGCGAATCCGTTTGTATTGCCCGAAAAGATAGCCAATTTCGCGCCCACCAACACCAATATCACCCGCCGGAACGTCAACGTGCGGTCCGATATGGCGATAAAGCTCCGTCATGA
This sequence comes from uncultured Selenomonadaceae bacterium, assembly GCA_905236665.1. GTDB lineage: Bacteria > Bacillota > Negativicutes > Selenomonadales > Selenomonadaceae > Quinella. The sequence goes on from CAJONF010000083.1 coordinate 10,893, forward strand.
ACGCTTGACAGAATTTCATAATCTCATTGTCGCTTTTACCTTTAGGATCAAAATCAGAACCGCCCTTGCCGCCGCCGATTGGCAAACCTGTTAGCGAATTTTTAAAAACCTGCTCGAATGCGAGAAATTTTAAAATGCTAAGATTAACGCTGGGGTGAAAACGTAAGCCGCCTTTATACGGTCCTATAGCCGAATTCATTTGAACGCGATAGCCGCGGTTAACGTGCGTTATGTTGTTATCGTCCTGCCACGCCACTCGGAAAGTTATCACGCGCTCCGGTTCCACGATTCTTTCAAGAAGTTTTTGTTCTTTATATTGCGGATTTTTTTCGAGTAACGGCACAATCGTCGTTAAAACTTCCTTGACTGTGTTTTGAAATTCAATTTGGTCGGGATCGCGCTGTTTTACAAGGTTAAGCACGTCTTCAACGTATTGTTTCATGTCTGACATAAAAAAAACCTCCTGATTCTTTACTACGTTCAAAAGTTTAACACGTCATAAAATTTTTGTATAGTAACATTCGCCGAAATATATTGTATACTTGTCTGTTAAAAATAGCAGGAAAAATTTTTCGGCGGCAGAATATCCAACTGGTAATTAAATTCGGAAAGGCGGTAAATTTTTTATGGACAACGTGGTAAAAATCGGACTTTTGGGCGCGGGCACAATCGGCGGCTCCGTCATCGAAGTTTTGCAAAATAATCGCGATATAATTTCACAGCGGGCGAATACAGAAATTCAAATCAAAAAAATTCTCGTCCTGCCGCGTGAAATTCCTGCCCTGCAAGAACGCGGATTGCCAGCCACGAATAATTACGACGAAATTTTAAACGACCCCGAAATTAAAATCGTCGTTGAACTTATGGGCGGCGTTAATCCCGCAAAAGATTTTATTTTAAAGGCAATGGCGCATGGTAAACACGTCGTCACAGCTAATAAAGATGTAGTCGCGCAATTCGGTCACGATCTCTTTGACGCGGCGGCGGAGCACCAAATTGATTTCTTGTTTGAAGCGGCAGTCGGCGGAGCAATTCCTATTATCATGCCGCTGAAACGTTCCTTGACTGCCAACAGAATCACGGAAATTTTAGGAATTGTGAACGGCACGACAAATTATATGCTAACTAAAATGAACGATAGCGGCGCGGATTATGACACGGTTTTAAAAGAAGCTCAAGCTCACGGCTACGCTGAAGCGAATCCTGCTGCTGATGTGGAAGGTAAAGATGCGGCACGTAAAATTGCTATCCTTGCGTCGATTGCCTTTAATTCCCGCGTGAAATTTGAAGATGTTTCTGTAGAAGGTATTACGAACCTCACGCCGGAAGATATTCTTTATGCAAAAGATTTAGGCTACGTAATGAAACTTTTAGCCGTGGGACGTGACACTGAACTTGGCGTTGATGTTCGCGTTAATCCCGTGCTGCTACCTAAAGAACACCCGCTCGCCGCTGTTAATGGTGTGCTTAATGCGGTATTTGTTCGCGGCTACCCGATTGAAGAGGCTATGTTCTTCGGACCGGGCGCGGGTAAACCTACAGCGTCGGCAGTCGTTAGCGATATTATAGAAATTGCTCGCGGGCTAGCTCGCGGCGCGGCTGGTCGATTCGGTTGCACTTGTTATCACCACCGCCAAATTTGCCCCGTCGAAGAAACCGTTTCTTCCTACTATATCCGCTTGCTCGTCGACGATAAACCAGGCGTCCTCGGAAAAATCGCGTCCACTTTTGGAAATGTAGACGTAAGTTTAAAATCTGTTGTTCAGACGACTACTACCCTTGAAGATCACGTGGAACTTGTCGTCATCACGCACGCAGTTAAACATAAAAATATTTTAGAGGCGCAAGCGGCGTTGAAAGCTCTGTCAGTTGTCGATAAAATTTTCAACGTGATTCGCGTGGAGTAATCGGCAATGAAAAATTTTATGGACAATAAAAATCGCGCTGTCGTTCGCGTGCCTGGGACTTCTGCTAATTGCGGTGCCGGTTTTGACTGTTTGGGCTTGGCTACGACGATTTATAATTATTTGGACTTGACGCTTTTAAAAAAGAATAAACTTGTTGTCGAGTCGGCGGGCGAAGGTGCAGAAAATATTCCACGCGGCAAAAGAAATCTCGCGTGGCAAGCAGTTCAACGGCTCCTAAAAGAAATCGGGCGTGCGGACGAATTCAAAGGCGCAATTATCAAAACTAAAAACAACGTGCCAATTTCCCGTGGACTAGGTTCAAGTTCCACGGCGATTGTCGGCGGATTGGTCGCGGCAAATGAAATATTCGGCTCGCCGCTGGACAAAAACGGGCTGTTGAAATTGGCAACGGAGATAGAAGGTCACCCCGACAACGTAGCACCGGCAATTTTCGGCGGCTTTACAGTCAGCGTCATGGATAAAGGCGCGGTTCAAACTTTTTCCTTCCTGCCGCGAATCAAATTAAAATTAATCGTTGCCGTGCCGGATTTTGAACTGTCCACGAGATTAGCCAGGAAAGTTTTGCCCAAAAATGTTTCCATGCGCGATGCAATTTTTAATATCAGTCGAGCGTCAATGTTAATCGCGGCATTGGTCGAGGGCAGAGAAGAATTTTTGCCGTTTGCATTTGACGACGCGCTTCATCAACCATACAGAAAAAAATTGGTGCCGGGCATGACGGAAGTTTTTGACGCGGCTAAATCTGCCGGAGCACTCGGCGCGGCAATTTCGGGTGCAGGTTCGTGTTTGATAGCGTTCACGGCGGCGAAAAGCGGACTTGAAAATAAAATTGCGGCGGCTATGGTCGAAGAGTTTAAAAATCACGACGTGAGCGCAAAAGCTTTGATACTAAACGTAGACAAACACGGTGCACAAATCTTGAAACGTTGACAAAAAATTTTATGGACAAAATTACAATCATTGTGCCCTGCTATGATGAGCAGGAAGTTATAGAAATTTTTTATTTTACAGTGCGTGGATATGTTGAAAAAATCCCCGACTGTAAATTTAATTTTATCTTCGTGAACGACGGTAGCCGCGATAAAACTTTGGAAAAGCTCCGCGAATTATCCGCCGCGCATGATGACATAATGTATATCAGCCTTTCACGCAATTTCGGCAAAGAATCGGCGATGATGGCGGGCATTGATTACGCTGACAGCGACGCGATAATTATTATGGATGCCGACCTGCAACACCCGCCCGATAAAATTCCCGAAATGATTAAATGGTGGCGCGCCGGTTATGATGACGTTTGCGGCAAGCGTGCCGATCGTGTTGGTGAGTCGTGGCTAAAGCGAACCTGCGCGAATATTTTTTATGCCGTCATGAAAAAATTCAGCACGTCTTACGAAATGCAACGCGACGTTGGAGACTTCCGCCTATTAGACAGAAGGTGCATTGAGGCTTTAAAACTTTTGCGCGAGAATCAGCGATTCACCAAAGGTCTATTCACGTGGGTTGGCTACAATAAAAAAGAAATCCCCTTCAAAGTTCAACCGCGAGTTGCCGGAAAGACGACTTGGGATTTTCTTGCGTTGTTTAATCTAGCAATGAAGGGCATGACATCATTTACGACTGCGCCGCTGAGATTGATGACTTTTTTGGGGATAACGGTTTCTTTTGGCGCAATGGCTTACATGATTTTTACGCTGATTATGGCGATTTTATATGGCGACCCCGTGGCTGGCTATCCAACTTTGATAACGGTTATGCTTTTTTTAGGCGGTATGCAACTTTTAGCGTTGGGGATTATCGGCGAATATCTCGGACAAATTTTCCACGAAACTAAGCACCGACCGATTTACCTTGTCGACGAAATTAACGGCAAGAAAATGATTTACCGACCAATTTGCTTGGTGGACGAAATTGACGGCAAGAAATTAGTTTATGCGCCGCGCCGCGTGCCTACAGAACGTTCTGCTGAACCGAAAGGAGTAACTTTCGATGATGTCTCGTGAATTAATGTTAATCGTGCTGGGCTATATCGTCGCGGTAAATTTCGTGACGTTCGCGCTGTTCGGCTATGATAAATACTGCGCTCAACACGGCAAATGGCGCGTCCGTGAAACCACGTTATTGTTTTGGTCAGCAATCGGCGGAGCATTGGGCGCGGGCTTAGCCATGGAATTTTTTCATCATAAAACATTGCACTTGAAATTTAAATTCGGCGTACCGTTCCTTTTGTTCGTGCAAATTGTTTTGGTAGGTTTACTGCTTACAAACCCCGGCAACATTGTAGAAAAAATTTTGTCGCGTTGAAGCTGTACTCTTGAAGGTAACTACAGGCAGGAAAAATTTTTTCACTGTCTAATTTTTTTTTGTATGTGTTATCAAAAGGAGAGTGAGTAGCATGATTTATCGCGAACTGGGCAACACGGGCTTAAAGGTCAGCGAGATTGGCATGGGTTGCGAAGGTTTCAGCGAAGAAAATTGCGCAGTGACTAAAAAACTTTTCGATGTGGCGGAGGAAGCTGGTGTAAATTATTTTGATTTATACACGTCTAATCCAAACGTCAGAAAAGCTGTGGGCGAGGCACTGCGCGGGCGGCGTGAAAAATTTTTTGTGCAATCGCATATCTGTTCCGTTTGGCAGAATGGGCAATATAAGCGTACGCGAAAACTTTCGGAAGTTAAAGCCGGCTTTGAAGAATCGCTGGAACAGTTGCAGACAGATTATATTGATGTCGGCATGATTCACTATTGCGACGCGGCGGACGATTGGCAGAAAATTATTTCGGGTGGAATTTTGGATTATGCGCGGGAATTAAAATCAGCAGGAAAAATTCATCACATTGGCTTGAGCAGCCACAATCCGCAAATCGCATTAAAGGCTGTGGAAAGCGGCGCGATTGAAGTTTTAATGTTCAGCGTCAATCCCTGCTACGATTTATTGCCGGCGTCGGAGGACGTGGAACAGCTGTGGAACGAAGAAAATTATTCCGCGCATTTAACTAATATGAATCCTGACCGCCAAAAACTTTACGAAACTTGCCAGCGGCTCGGCGTCGGTATCACGGTGATGAAATGTTTTGGCGGCGGCGATTTACTTGACGCTCAACTTTCACCGGCGGGCGTAGCTTTGACTCCCAATCAATGCATTCACTACGCGTTGAGCCGTCCAGGAGTTGCCGTTGTTTTAGCAGGTGCACATTCCGTCGAACAACTAAAGCAGAGCATTTCTTATGAAGAAGCCAGTACGCAGGAAAAAGATTTCGCTACGACATTTGCTACTTTCCCGAAAATCAGCTGGCAGGGGCATTGCGTATATTGTAGTCACTGCGCACCCTGCGTGAAGAAAATTGACATTGCTTACGTCACGAAATTTTTAAATTTGACAGCGGCTCAAGGTACCGTGCCTGAAACCGTCCGTGAACATTATGCGGTATTGGCTCACCATGCGGGCGAGTGTATTCAATGCGGCGTTTGTGAAACACGTTGCCCATTCGGTGTAGCAATTCGCGAAAACATGAAGAAAGCCGCTAAGGTCTTTGGTTATTGAGGAGCGATTAAAATGTATGGAAATGGCGCGAGACTCGATGACATCATGAATATTTTAAAGCCGCCAACTTTGGACGATGACGACGACAAAAAAGATCGTCGCATACCCGATGCGGCAATCCGTTATGTTGCTAAAAAATCTCTCGGCGAGGACACACTTCACTTTGAATTCGCCGGGCAAAAAAATTCGGAGGTATTAAGATGAAAAATTTGGTTGCTTACTTTTCGGCAAGCGGCACAACCCGCAAGCTTGCTAAAAATCTGGCGGAAGTTGTCGGCGCGGACGTTTACGAAATTAAACCTGCCACGCCCTATACCGGAAAAGATTTAAACTGGAATAATTCGCAGTCGCGTTCGTCTGTTGAAATGGCGGATATAAATTCGCGCCCTGCGCTGGCAGATAAGGACGCAAAAATTTCTGACTACGATACAATTTTTATCGGCTTCCCTATTTGGTGGTACGTCGCTCCGCATATCATCAACAGCTTTTTGGAAAGTTACGACTTCACAGGCAAGACGATTGTAATTTTCGCAACGAGTGGAGGTAGCGGTTTTGGTGAGACATTAAATCAGCTCAAACCGTCCTGCGCAGATTCGGTTCGCTGGATTAGCGGACAAGTTTTCCGCGGGCGTACCGATAAAAATATTTTGAGCGATTGGGTAAAAAATCTGCCGCTCAATTAACACGTCGAAAAAGATTTTTTTGTTTACTTAAAGAGGGTACTTTCGACTATTGCTCTTC
>CAJONF010000084.1 GCA_905236665.1 uncultured Selenomonadaceae bacterium
AAAATCATTTTAGCATAGCAAGCATGGTGCCTGCCGCGACCGCTGTACCTATAACGCCCGCGACGTTTGGACCCATGGCGTGCATTAAAAGATAATTGCCTGGTTTGGATTTCATGCCGACAAGCTGGCTTACACGAGCAGCCATAGGAACCGCCGAAACTCCGGCCGAGCCGATAAGCGGATTAATTGCGCCGCCCGTCAGTTTGCACATAATTTTTCCGAAAACCAAACCGCCGGCAGTACCGCCCATAAACGCCACTAATCCCAGCCCGATAATCAGCAAAGTATCTGCACGCAGAAAGTCATGAGCATTCATGGTCATACCGGTACCTGTGCCTAAGAAAATTGTTACAATGTTAATCAGCGAATTTTGCGCCGTGTCACTTAAACGATCAGTGACGCCCGATTCACGGAACAAATTGCCAAGCATTAAGCAACCCAAAAGCGCGGCGATTGGCGGAAGTAACAAGCTGATAAAAATCGTTGCGACAATGGGGAAAACAATTCGTTCAAATTTAGTAACGGGGCGCAATTCTTTCATAACGATTTCGCGTTCTTGTTGTGTCGTCATCAATTTCATGATAGGGGGTTGGATCATGGGGACGAGCGACATATAAGAATAAGCCGCAACCGCGATTGCGCCGAGCAAATGTGGAGCTAGTTTTGTTGACAGATAAATTGACGTGGGACCATCCGCGCCGCCAATAATACCAATAGCCGCCGCCTCGTGCACATTAAAGCCGACAAGCATTGCGCCACCGAGTGCTACAAAGACGCCGATTTGCGCCGCCGCACCTAAAAGCAGCGTTGTCGGTCTGGCAAGGAGCGGGCTAAAATCAGTCATTGCACCGATACCCAAAAAGATTAGCGGCGGGAAAATTTCATTTGTGATACCAAAATTAATCGCCTTCATGACGTTCATTTCTTCGCCAAAAAAGCCAGTGTTTGGAAAATTGGCGAGAATACAACCAAAAGCGATTGGTCCGAGCAAAAGCGGTTCAAATTCTTTGACAAAAGCCATATACAGAAGCACAAGTCCGACAAGAATCATAATGCCGTTGCCCATGGTGAACGCCGAAAATCCGCTGTCATTCCACACAGCCTGGAGCGACACGGTAAAAGCGTTTAGAGCTTCCAAAACGAACCATCTCCTTTACTTGCGTTGTAGTGTGTTGAACCTAGCGGAGGCACGCCACGGCGTGTTCTCGTGATTGACGATACGCACGGCGCGAACTTGTCCGGCAAAACCATACGCCGCTACAGCCGCCGATATTGCCGCGATAATCTCCGGCGTCACGCCCTGTTCAACGACCGGTTCGAGCGCGGGCGCAGTTTCCGATTTCACTGCCACGAGCGGCGGTTCATCTGCAACTGGTTCTTCGGGCTTTTCCTTAACTTTCGTCGGGTCGATGAAATGAATCAGCTTGATTAAATACATTAACACGACGAGCACAATGAAGACGACCGTCATGTTTATCATCATGATAATTAGCGGGTTCGTCGTTACGGGGGAATGTCCCATGAAAATATCACCTCATTGTTATTGCGAAACTCATTGAATTATAAATCCTTATGCTGAAAAAATAAAGAACAATCCTGCTTTTCGATAATAATTCAACTTATTTTCAGAAACTCCTTTAGAAAAAGTTGCGTAAGGAAAAAATTTTTTTCATGAGCACAAATTCCTAATTAACTTGATATTTGAGTTTAAGCGCGGCGTTGACAAAATCACGGAAAAGCGGGTGCGGGTGATTGGGGCGCGATTTTAATTCGGGGTGAAATTGACAGCCGACAAACCACGGGTGCAAATTTTTTTCCAGCTCAATAATTTCAACTAAGCTGTCGTCGGGGAGCACGCCAGCAATTATCATGCCGTGTTCCTTAAAAATTTCGCGGAACTTGTTGTTAAATTCAAAACGGTGGCGATGACGTTCGCTGATATTTTCCACGCCATAAGCTGCTTGCGTGTGTGTATTCGGTAAAACTTTGCAAGGATACGCGCCGAGCCGCATTGTCCCGCCCTTTTGAGTGACGGCAAGTTGAGAATCCATGAGCGCGATAACGGGGTGTTCAGTGGCGGGATTAAATTCGGTGGAATTGGCGTCGGTGAAGTTGCAGACATTGCGGGCGAACTCAATCGCGGCGCATTGCATACCTAAACATAATCCTAGGAACGGAATTTTATTCACGCGGGCAAAGGTTATCGCCTTAATCTTGCCCTCAACACCTCTATCACCGAATCCGCCAGGTACCAAAATTCCGCGGCAGTTGCTAAAAATTTCGTCAAGGTCAATGTCAGGAGATTCGATTTTTTCCGCGTTGACGAAATTAATTTTAACTTTAGCAACGTGTTCAATGCCCGCGTGGTGAAGAGCTTCGACTACGGAAATATAAGCGTCGGGGAGTTCAACATATTTTCCAACCAGCGCGATTTTAACCGAGCGTTCGGGGTGATTTATCTTGTGAACCATGCGCCGCCATTCGTCGAGTTTGGGCGGGGCTTGCGGCAGATTTAATTTGTTCAAAACAATTTTATCGAGACCTTCATTTTCCATAATCAGCGGCACTTCGTAAATCGTTTGAGCCGTGCGATTTTCTATAACAGCATTCTCATCAACATCACAGAATAAGGCTATCTTACGTTTAAGCTCGCGGGTAATGGGATAATCCGTCCTGCAAACTAAAATATCCGGCTGAATCCCGATTGCGCGGAGTTCTTTGACGCTGTGTTGAGTAGGTTTAGTTTTTAATTCACCCGCCGCGCCGATATACGGCAACAAAGTTACATGGATATAAAGCGCGTCGTTTTTGCCGACTTCCTTTTTGACTTGGCGAATCGCTTCCAAAAACGGTAAACTTTCAATATCGCCAACTGTACCGCCAACTTCCGTTATCACAACGTCCGCTTTATCAGCTTCTGCGACGGCGTAGACGCGGGCTTTAATCTCGTTGGTGACGTGCGGAATAACTTGCACAGTCGAACCTAGATAATCGCCCTTACGCTCTTTGGACAAAACAGACCAATAAACTTTGCCCGTTGTGGTGTTTGAATGTTTGCTGAGATTAATATCAATGAATCTTTCGTAGTGTCCTAAATCAAGGTCGGTTTCCGCGCCGTCGTCGGTCACGAAAACTTCGCCGTGCTGATAAGGGCTCATTGTGCCGGGGTCTATGTTGATGTAGGGGTCGAACTTTTGAATCGTAACTTTCAAGCCGCGACTTTTTAGAAGTCTGCCGAGCGATGCCGCAGTAATTCCTTTGCCGAGCGACGAAACTACTCCGCCGGTCACAAAAATATATTTAGCCATGTCT
>CAJONF010000085.1 GCA_905236665.1 uncultured Selenomonadaceae bacterium
CGCTGATATCGCTGATTTTTTCCGCCGTAGAAAAGCCCGGCAAAAAGACAATCCTAACGGCGTCCGCGTCGTCCATTGAGTCAACTTCTTCTTGCGTGAAAAGACCTTTTTCCACAGCTTTGCGGCGAATTATATCAGCGTCAATGCCCTTGCCGTCGTCGGTGACCATGATAACAACGTTGTTGCCTTCGTGGCGGGCGATAAGTCCAACTTCGCCGATACGCGGTTTGCCTTTAGCTTCGCGCTCATCGGGCATCTCAATTCCGTGGTCAAGCGAATTTCTCAAAAGGTGCATAATAGGATCGCCGATCTCGTCGATAACCGTGCGATCAAGTTCGGTGTCCTCGCCCTCGATTGTCAAGTTAATTTCCTTGTTGAGTTCTTTTGTAACGTCGCGAACCATGCGCGGGAAACGGTTAAAGACCTGGCTGACGGGAACCATGCGGACTTTCATAACGATATTTTGCAGATCGGTCGTTACTCTGTCCATTTGCTCCAAAGTTTCTGTGAGTTCGGAAAGTCTGTGAGTTTGTCCAATCTGTTCCAAGCGAACCTTATTTATAACCAGCTCACCCATTAAGTTCATCAGCGTATCGAGCTTTTCAATATCAACGCGAACCGATTGACCGGCATGACTTTTCTTTTGCGTTGCAGCCGCATTTGCACCGCCACCACCGGCTGCAGGTTTATTTGCCGGTGCGGAAGATTTTTGCACAGGCGCGGGCGCGGGGGTTGTTGCCGCCGCTGTGGATTGTGATTTTTTCTCAATAACCGGCGTGGGCGCAGGTGCAGGCGCGGCTTGAGCAGCTGAATCGGATTTTGTGTCGATGATTTTAGTTTCCGTCGTTTCAATTTCAGAAATATTCAAGACGGCTTCGCGGACATTTTCTTCTTCAGAACCGGTTACCAAAATGACTTCAAAGGATCGCTCAAAAGCTTCCTGTTCCAAATCTTCTGCAGGCGGAATTGTCCTAATAACTTCGCCGAGCTCTTCCAGCGCGTTCATAACCATATAAGACCGTGCAGATTTGAGCAAACAGGATTCAGCCAGCGTGACTTTGAGATAAATTCCGTGCATACCTTTTTTGGTTGCCTCGGTGATGACATTTTTTTCCGTGTCGGATAAAACAACAGGCAAATCAGCAGAAATTGCAACGGGCGCGTCAGAAGTTTCAACGGCGGGTGCAGGTGCAGTTTCAGCGGCAGGAGCGGCGGCTTTTTCACCGCGCATTATAGCCGTTAATTTCGCAACCAAATCCGATACATCGATAAGATCTTCGGGGTCGCCGTTGGCAACATTGTTAATCATTTGCTCCAGCGAATCAATACACTTGAAAAGAGTATCGATAATATCGCCGCTTACCGCCAGTTGCTCTTTGCGCAACATATCGAGCACATCTTCCATTTCGTGAGTCAATTCGGCGATTTTGTTATAACCCATCGTTGCCGACATACCTTTAAGTGTGTGCGCATTTCGGAAAATTTCATTGAGAATAGATAAATCTTCGGCATTGTCCTCCAAGCCGAGCAAGCCGTCGTTGAGCGATTGCAAATGTTCATGCGACTCGTCGAGAAACATATCCATGTATTGATTGGTCTCCATTTAAACTCCTCCTGTTTTTTATCGGTTAAAACGAAACCGCTATCTTCTTACCGCGTCGACGATAGCCTCTGCAATTTTATTTAAAGGGCGAACTTCGTCGGCAAGACCCGCATCGACCACAGCTTTTGGCATACCGTAAACAACACAGCTGTTTTCATCTTGAGCAATGGAATAACCGCCCGTTGCTTTAATTTTCTTCATTCCCTCGCAACCGTCTGAACCCATGCCCGTCATTATCACGCTAACTAAGTCCCGACCGAATTGCGCGGCTGATTCAAACATATAATTAACCGTGGGGCGAAGATTACCTACACGTGGCTCTTGACTTAAAGCGATTTTACGTTCGCCACCGCCTGCAGGTACAATGCGCAAATGATAATCGCCCGGTGCAATGTAAACTTGACCGGGTTTTATAATTTCGTCGTGTTCCGCCTCCTTAACTGCTATTGTGCTGATAGAATTTAATCTTTCTGCCAGCGATTTTGTAAAACCGGCGGGCATATGTTGAACGACAACCACGCCGCAAGGTAAATTAGCCGGTAAACGCGTGATGACTGTTTGCAAAGCTTGAGGACCGCCCGTCGACGTGCCGATAGCCACGATTTTTTTGCCAGTACCAGGAATAATTTTTTTGACAGGTTCAACGGCAGAAGGTATGCGATTTATCGTTGGCTTTTGACCGAGAACAAGACCAGTCCTGCGTTTAACTTCGATTCGGCGTGTTGTCGGCTCGCTAAAAGAAGGTTTTGGCTTATAGACAAGCGGTTTGCTCGCGGAAAAATTTTTTCTGGCACGCGCCTTAGCCGCCAATCTGCATTTGACCAAAAGTTCATCTTTTATCGTGTCGATTTTTGAAATTGCGCCGCCCGCCTTGCTCACGAAGTCAACCGCACCCAAGGCTAGTGCACGAATAGTTTCGTTTGTTCCTTTTTGCGTGGTGGAACTGACCATGACAACCGGAACAGGACACTGCTCCATGATAACTGCCAGCGCGTTTAGTCCGTCCATTATCGGCATAATAACGTCAAGCGTCAACACGTCGGGTTGAAACTTTTTTACTTTTTCTATGGCGTCTTGACCGTTCACCGCCGTGCCGACAACTTCAAAGTCGCTTTGACTGTTAAACAAATCAGAGAGGACTTTTCGCATAAACGCCGAGTCATCAGCAATCAAAACACGAATCACTTTGGACGCCTCCCCTTGGCTGAAAATATTTCTGCGTTGTCGGCTCATGCCGTCAACCGTTTCAAAGCAATTATTAGCTACTATTCGCCCGACTTGCTAAAGTTCCTTCATTGCCGCGCAAAAAAAGTGGTTAAGAAAAAAACTAACCACCTTATTTCGTGCGCAGGGAGTTTGCTAAAATTAATGCGCTGAAAATTGCTACGCCTGCCGCCGCCGCCAGAGGATGAAACGGAATAGGCGGATTTTCTAGCGCAGTCATCAATGCGAGCGGAATTAATATCAGCCAAGATAAAAATGCAAGTCGGCGATTGACTTTTAAGACGTTGACGACCTTTAAAGCAATTTCTCTGACCGATAAAAAATTTTCCAGCGTCTGTAACTCAAAATCCGGCTTAAAATCGATTAGCTCTTCCGATAACGACTCATCTGCCAACAAAAACGAAACATCTGCACTTTTTAGCGCGGGAATGTCGCGAAAATCGTTTCCAATCACTGCAACGAGCTTTCCTTTTGCTTTTAATATTTGAACTTCGCGAGCTTTTCCTTCCGGCGTTAAATTTGTGCGAATATAATCAAGTGCAAACTCTTTTGCAAGCCGATTTGTCATTTTTTTCGGTTGTGCAGTCAATAAAATCGTTTCTAAGCCGCTCCGCTTGACAAATCCTAAAAATTTTTTTGCATCGTCGTTCGTGTCATCTTTTAAAGCGATTATTCCGCGTGCAATTCGTCCTGTGGATACGATTAAAGCTGTTTTTCCCTTGACGATAAGCTGATCTATTTTCGTGCGAAATTTCGCGCTGATTGATACGCCTAAATTTTCCAGCCAAATCGGATTTCCGACGCGAATTATTGTACCGTCAACTTTCGATTCAACGCCTAAGCCTGGTAATTCCTTAAAATTCGTCGAATGTTGCAATTTTATCGCTCGATAAGCCGCTGTATCGTAAATTATCCGTCCTAAAACATTTTTTGCATCGCGTTCTGCACTTGCCGCCATTGCTAACAGCGCAGATTGCGATAATCCTTCCGGTGCAAGGTCTGTTATGTAATATTCGCCGCTTGTTAGTATTTTATTGTAAGAAATTCCCAAAATATTTACTTCTGCAAGAATTTTTAGCGCGTTTGGATTATTAAACGTTATTCCTAACTCGGAAATTTTCCTTCCGGCTAAATAAATCGTGAATGGCGACGCTAAAACTAAACATATCGGCGAAAATGCGATAAAAAATGCTAATCCCGTGAAAAATGCCGCGTCAATGCCCCGCGCAAAATAAATATAAGCAGAAATTGCGCTCGTAAACAGCAAATCTAATAAAAAAAGTAAAATTATCCGCCGCATTTTACTTTTTGTTCACTACATTAACAGGCTTTCCCGCCAACCACGCTTTTAAATTGTCAACGGCGATATTCATTAATCTTTCGCGAGATTCTTTAGGTGCCCAGCTGATATGCGGCGTTATGAAACAATTTTTCGCGCCTAAAAGCGGATTATCACCCTTAATCGGCTCCGTTGACACGACATCAAGCCCCGCCGCCAAAACTTTTCCGCTGTCGAGAGCCTCGCGCAAATCTTTTTCTACAATCAGCCCGCCACGACTGTTATTTAAAATTATCACGCCGTCTTTCATCTTATCGATATTTTTTTTGCAAATAATTCCTTCTGTAGCTGGAAAAAGTGGACAATGCAACGCAATTACATCAGATTTTGCAAAAAGTTCGTCGAGTTCTACAAATAAACAATCTCCAAA
>CAJONF010000086.1 GCA_905236665.1 uncultured Selenomonadaceae bacterium
ATGGAATTGGAAATTGGTTATTCGCTAATTCCGCTCGTCGATACCGGACAGGGTGGCGACTTGCTCGACAGAATTGTTATGATTCGCCGGCAATGTGCGCTTGAACTCGGTTTAGTCGTTCCGACAATCCGTATCCGCGATAATATTCAAATCAAGCCGAACGCTTACATAATCAAGCTAAAGGGTATGGAAATTGCTCGCGGCGAACTCATGCTTGACCACTTCTTAGCGATGAACTCCGGCACTGTCTTTCAAGAGATCCCAGGTATTGAAACTGTCGAACCGGCATTTGGACTGCCTGCATTGTGGATTCCCGAAAGTCAACGTGAACAGGCAGAACTTAACGGCTATACTGTCGTTGACGCGGTGTCAGTGCTCGCCACGCATTTAACCGAAGTTATCAAACAACACGCCTCAGAAATTCTCGGTCGCCAAGAAACTCAAAACCTCGTCGACAATCTCGCCAAAAGCAATCAAGGTCTTGTCGATGAAGTTGTCCCCGAATTGCTGGGCATTGGCGAAATTCAAAAGGTTTTGGCGAACTTGCTCAACGAGAGAATTTCTATTCGCGATATGGCAACGATTATGGAAGTTCTCGCCGATTACGCCCGCGCTACGAAAGATCCCGAAATTTTAACGGAATATGTGCGCCACGCCATGGGCAGGCAAATTACTCAACAGGTGGTGCAGGGTAGCACCTTGCCTTGTATCACGCTTGATCCCGCGCTGGAAAATCGGATTGTCGGTGGTATTCAACGTACAGATCACGGCTCCTACGTCAGCCTCGACCCAGAATCTATGCGGCGGCTGGTAAATTCCTTGACACGGGAAATAGAAAAACTCGCCAACGCCGGTTATCCTGCCGTCGTGTTGACAAGCCCTGCCGTTCGTCTCTACTTTAGAAAACTTGTCGAACGCTCTGTGCAAGGTCTTACAATCGTTTCTCACGCTGAAATTGATCAGTCCGTGGAAATTCAAATCCTCGGCGTCGTCAGACTGTAATAAAAAAAAAAATTTCCTCTGCAAACGCGCAGGGGATTTTTTTTTAGTTTCTGCCTCTAATTTCATTTTAATTTCTTGCAAGAAAATTTTAAATGGTGTATACTTCGCCACAGATGATAAATTCTGAAAAAAAACTGTAACGAGGTGGATGATTTGAACTTTTCATTGAATAAGTTAATCGCGGCGGTTGCTTTAGGAGCATTTGCAATTTCCCTGCCCACAACTGCCGACGCCAGGATTCATGACCCAAAATTTGAAACAAAAATTGTTGAAAAAAAATCCGTAACCACTCTTCGCGAGGCTGTCAATCAGACGATGAGCCGCTATGCTGAACCTGAAGAACTTTTTGCGCCCTTTGACGATATGAAAAATTTTTCCGTCCCAACTACAATTTCCACGTCCGACACCTCAATTATCGGTACGCCAATCGCCACGCAACAACAATGCGTTAAATATTTGCTCAGAAATAATCCCAACCCGAATTTAAGCGTTTCAGCTGAAGAAATTGTCGCTTATTATTATGAAGAAGGTCGCCGCGAAGGTATTCGCCCCGATGTCGCTTTCTGCCAAGCGTTGAAAGAAACCGGATTTTTCCGTTATGGCGGCGATGTTATCCCTGAACAAAATAATTATTGCGGCTTAGGTACAACCGGCGGCGGTGTCAAGGGAGAATTCTTTTCTTCGGCGCAAATCGGCGTTCGCGCTCACATTCAGCACCTTTTAGCTTATTCTTCGACGCGAAAACCTACTTTACCTATTGTCGATCCGCGTTATAGTCTCGTTCGGCAGACTTACGGCTCAAGAACTCTCGGAAAATGGCAAGATTTGAACGGTCGCTGGGCTGTTCCCGGAAATTTTTACGGGCAAGAAATTTTGTCCATGTTCAGAGATATTTTAATTCAGTAAAAAAAAATTTTGGAGATTATAATAACCATGTCTGAAAATAAAATGCAACGCGGGCTAAAAAATCGTCATTTGCAAATGATTGCACTGGGTACAGCGGTCGGAACTGGTTTATTTTACGGTTCAACCGCTACAATCGCTATGGCGGGACCTGCGGTGTCGCTTAGTTATCTTATCGGCGGCATAATCATCTTTCTAATTGTGCGTATGCTCGGCGAAATGTCTGTTGAGGAGCCGGTTTCCGGCTCTTTTAGTTATTACGCCGCCAAATATTGGGGAAAATTTCCTGGATTTCTTGCCGGTTGGAATTATTGGTTCCTGTATATTCTAGTTAGCATGGCTGAACTCTCTGCCGTGTCGATTTATCTAGGTTATTGGTTCCCAGATTTGCCAAAATGGGTTGGCGTGCTCGCCTGCTTGATTATTATTACGATTATTAACCTGGTAACTGTCAGCGCGTATGGCGAAATTGAATTTTGGATGGCTTTTATTAAAATTTCCGCGATTATCGGAATGATTTTGCTCGGTTCGTATTACATTTTTACTGATCCCGACCCTTTCCCTGAAAATTTCTCAAATCTCTGGGATCATGGCGGATTTTTTCCAAATGGACTGGAAGGAATGTTAATGTCAATGGCTCCCGTGCTTTTTAGCTTTGGCGGCATTGAATTAATCGGAATTACCGCCGGCGAAGCTCAAAATCCCGAAAAAACTATTCCGCGGGCAATTAATCAAGTCATTTATAGAATTTTGATTTTTTATGTCGGTACGATGGTTGTTTTGATGACGCTCTGGCCGTGGAATGAGGTTGGTAAAGAAGCCAGCCCCTTCGTGCAGATTTTTAGCAACGCCGGATTTACCGCCGCTGCGAATATTTTAAATTTTGTCGTGCTTACTGCTGCTGTCAGTGTTTATAACTCTGCTATTTACTCGAATTCGCGTATGCTTTATGGTTTGGCAAAAAGTGGCAACGCGCCGAAATTTTTTGAGCGACTTTCAAGCCGCGGCGTTCCTGTGAACGGAATATTGATTTCATCAGGAATAACTTTGTTGGCGGCGGTGTTAAATTATTTGTTGCCAGAAGACGCTTTTATGTATATGATGTCTATCGTGACGGGCGCGATAGTTATCAGCTGGGTGATGATCGTTTTGACGCATTTAAAGTTCCGTAAACATTGCGCGGCGGCTGGAATTATCCCAAAATTTAAAGCTTTGCTCTATCCCGTCGCGAATTACATATGTTTGGCGTTTTTAGTAGGAATTTTGGTCATCATGGCTTTTATGGAAGAAATGCGCCTCGCTGTCATAGTTATGCCAATCTGGATTTTAGCGATTTGGTTTTTCTACCGTTACAAAAATTATAAAAGTAACCAATGAAATTTTTATAAGTGCAAAAAAAAA
>CAJONF010000087.1 GCA_905236665.1 uncultured Selenomonadaceae bacterium
ATCGTCAACGCGGCAAATACAAATTTATTGGCGGGCGGCGGCGTGTGCGGAGCAATTTTTCGGGCGGCTGGTTATTCGGAATTGCAAGCGGCGTGCTATAAACTTTCCCCCATTCAAACGGGCGAGGCAGTTATTACACCGGGATTCAGCTTGCCGGCGAAATTTATTATTCACACGGCGGGACCGATTTGGCGCGGCGGGAATTTCGGCGAAGAAAATCTCCTGCGCGCCTGCTACACGAACAGCTTGACATTGGCGGCAGAAAAAAATTTGCACAGCGTGGCTTTTCCGCTTATATCCAGCGGCATTTACGGTTATCCGCCCCGCGACGCGCTGGCTGTTGCCGTCAAAGCTATCGAAGATTTTATAAGCAAAAAAGATTTGGAAGTTATCTTGAGCGTTTTGGATAAATCACTTTTGAATTAGCGGGAAAAAATTTTGGAGATGATTTTATGAGATTTGATTACCATCAGCATTTTGAATACGGCGATTATGACGAACAGTGGGTTCAAGGATTTTTTGACGCTGCAAAATCTCATGGGCTGGACGAAATTGGTATCAGTGAGCACACGCATACATTTCCGGAATTTGAAAAATTTTATTACGACGATTTGATTTTGGATAATTCGTTCGTTGGGGCGTTTCAAAAAGTTTGGCTGAAGACAAATAAATTTAAGCACACGCTGAAAGATTATTTTGATTTCATGGCGCGGCTTAAAAAAAATCATGCGGTCAAGATTGGAATTGAGGTCTGCAATTTTAAAAATCAATCTGCCGTGAAAAAAATTCTGGACGCTTGGGATTTTGACTATCGGATAGGTTCTGTGCACTTTTTATGGGGTTGGGGCTACGACGCGTCAAAGCTTATCGATGAATGGAATAATCACGACTTGAAAGAAATTTATAACGAATACGCCGCGCAGGTTGAAATTTTGGCGGCGAGCGGAAATTATGATATGTTGGGGCACCCGTTTAATATTCGGCTGTTTAATTTCTTTCCTGACTTTGACGCGACGCCTTATCTTGAACGAGTTGCCGCCGCGCTGAAAAAAGCTGACATGGCTATTGACGTGAACACCGGCACGCTTTATCGTTATCCTGTCAAAGAAATTTCGCCGTATGCTGACTTCATGAAAATTGCCGCCGCTTACGATTTGCCCATAACGATTAATTCCGATGCGCACCAGCCGGCTGATTGCGGCAGATTTTGTGAAAAGGCGATTGATTATGTTCGTAGCTTTGGTTATAAAAAAATTGCGCGTTTTAGTAAAAGGCGGCGTGAACTTGTCGACTTGACTTAGAAACTTTGCTATAATCGCGAATAAAAAGGAGGCGTGTGCCAATGAGGCAAGTAGGAATTTTTGGTAAACGTAAGAGCGGCAAATCTGCGTTGATGTACGCGCTGACGAGACAAAAAATTATACAAGACGCGGCGTTCAGGGCAATGGAGATCAGCGGCGTGACAAAAGTTATGCTGGTCGATACGGTCGGTGTAGACGTGGAAGACTCAACTGCAGAAAAATCCGCGCAAAGTGTCGAAGTCGCGCTGATGTTAATTACAAATGATTCCTTTGAACTGGAATTGGCGTGGATAAACAAATTAAAAAAAGCCGGCTCGTCGGTTATCGTGGTCATTGCGCAGGCAGACAAATTCGCGGACGGCGGCGCGGCGTTGGCGGCGGCTGTCAAAGAAGTTTCCGGATTAAATGCAATTTGCGTGAGTTCTGTAACGGGTGCGGGCGTTGTGGAATTAGACGAAGAAATTAATTCAGAACTGGGAACGAGGAATGGTAAATGAAAATTTTTCATTACGCATTGCTTTTTTTCTGCGCGGCGATATTTTTTATATCTATCACTGTTCACGCGGAAACTCAATGGTTTTGGCTGGATTCCAACGACAAATACAGCAAATACTTCGACGCAAATTCCGTCACCGTCAATAAAAAAGTTGTCAATCGGGACGGACGCGAAGTCGCTATAGAAATTGAAGCTTGGACGAAGACAACTTATTCTTACGAGGGCGCGGCGGAGACGATTAAAAATTATGGCATATCAAATCTTTTGCCAGATCCGCGCTCGCTGTCCTATTCTTTGGCGTTGCTTAGAGTTAATCCGCAGAACAGAACGTTGCAATATATCCGCGAAGATTTTTACAATGCTAACAATCAAGTCGTCTGGTCTAAGGCTGAAGGGCGCGTCAAGGAAATTAACAATCGCTCCTTTGACGAAGAATTTTACTGCGCGATAGTCGACGAAGTTTTTCAGCTGGGCGAACGAGATAGGAAACGCGCTCCAAGCAATGAACGCTGGCTTGAACTGTGGACTTACACCGACGCCGAGGGCAACAATACCACCCTTTCTGCTGATACGACGACCATGCGCCTTAAAGGTTCCAATTTAGTTTTGTGGGAGTGGCAGGTTAAAAAAGATTCACGCGGTCAAACAATGGAAATTCGTTTCATGAAAAAAGCTGTCAACCTTCAGCACGGTTCCGAAGTTATCAAAGAAGGGCAGACTTGGACGCCGAATAATTCTTGGCAGGAACTGCGCGATGAATACGACGGAGCTTACCGCATGATAAAAAGCGACGATCCCGATTATAAAGGGCTGGTTCGTTTGCGTGCTTACGTTAAAAATAATCCGCGCTGGGTCAGCCGCTATTCTCTGGATTAAGGAGTGAAAAATTTTGCCAATAAAAATACCAAACAATTTGCCGGCGTCACATATTTTGGAAAGCGAAAATATTTTTGTCATGGACGCCGACCGAGCCTATTCGCAGGATATTCGCCCGCTGAAAATTTTAATCCTCAACCTCATGCCGATAAAGTCTGTGACAGAAACGCAACTGCTTAGGCTTTTGGGCAACACGCCGCTACAAGTTGAAGTTGATTTTATTTACACGCGCACATATCAGCCAACACACACTTCAAAAGATTATCTCACCGAATTTTATGGTACCTTTGACGACGTTAAAAATAAAAATTACGACGGCTTTATAATCACGGGCGCGCCGATTGAACTTTTGGAATTTGAAGACGTTGTTTATTGGAAGGAACTCGCCGAAATTATGGAGTGGAGTAAAACTCACGCTTGGTCGACATTTCATATTTGCTGGGGTGCGCAGGCGGCTTTGTATTATCATTACGGCGTGCCCAAATATCTTTTGCCGGAAAAATTTTCAGGCGTTTATCTTCATAAACTCTGCGTTAAGCACGAAAAACTTTTGCGCGGTTTCGACGACGAATTTTTTGTTCCTCACTCAAGATACACCGAAGTTCGCCGCGCAGATATCGAAAAAATTCCCGCTCTGACAATTTTATCAGAATCAGATGCAGTTGGCGTTTATGCTGTTGCGAATATTGAAGCTCGGCAATTTTTTATTACGGGACACGCCGAATACGATCCAAATACTCTGCAAAATGAATTTGAACGCGATACTAAAGCGGGCTTGAATCCAAATGTGCCGCAAAATTATTATCCAAACGATGATCCTACAAAAGAACCCGTCGTCAAGTGGCGGAGCGTGGCGCATTTACTCTTTGCTAACTGGTTGAATTATTATGTCTATCAAGAGACGCCATATGAACTGGAAGCAATCAGCAGTAAATCGTTCAAATAAAAATTTTTACAAAAAAAAATCCCCGACTCACGACGAGCCGAGGATTTTTTTATTTCATGAAGCAGTTTTAATTTTAAATGAGTTGTCAATTTCTTCAAGCGATTTCTTCTTGCTCTCAATGCCAAGACTCAAAACGATTACAGAAATGATTACGAACACCGACGCGAACATTACGAAGATAAATTTCATTGGCACGCTATTAAACAGCAACACGCCAACGAGCATTGGAGCAATCATGCCGCCGATACGCCCGAAACCTGCTGCCCAGCCCGAACCGAGTGCACGAATCGCCGTAGGATAAAGTTCCGGCGTGTAAGTGTAGATGACGCCCCATGCGCCCAGGTTAAAGAAACTCATCGCCGCGCCCCAACCTAAAATTTCGTAACTGGTTGTTGCATTGCCAAAGAAATAAGCACATATGCCTGACATCAGCAGGAAACTTGACAGGGTGTAACGTCGCCCGATTATGTCAACTAAAAGAGCCGCCGTAAAATATCCCGGCAACTGCGCCAACGTCATTATCAGCACGTATTCAAAAGTTTTCACAACTTCAAAGCCCTGAGCAAAGACAATCGACGGGAGCCACATAAAAATTCCGTAATAGCTGAAGACAATTCCGAACCACGCAATCCAAAGCATAAGCGTTCGTACACGAAAAACTTTACTCCACAGAGTCAAGACGTTCAGTTTAAAAATTGGCGTCGACTCGTCAACAAATTCTTTTTCAAACGGTTTGCTTTCCACGTTCAATTTCTTTTCCAGCGTCAAAATTATTTTGTGCGCCTCATCAATTTTGCCCTTTGAAATTAAGTAGCGGATTGATTCGGGCATATGCAAACGGATTAGGAAAACATACAGCGCGGGAAGTGCACCGATTATAAACGCAACGTGCCAGCCGAATTTTGGAATGAGCAAATAGGAAATTAATGCCGCCACGAGCCAACCTAAGCCCCAAAAACTTTCAAGCAAAACGATAAACCGCCCGCGCAGTTGGCTTGGTGCATATTCGCTCATCAAGGTTGCGGCAACCGGAAGTTCGCCGCCCAATCCAAAGCCGACTAAAAATCTAAAGAACAACAGCGATTCATAACTCCACGCCACCGCACAAAGTCCTGTCGCCACGCTGTAAAGAATTACTGTTGCCGCGAAAACATTTTTCCGACCGAATTTATCCGCGATTGTTCCAGCTAAGACCGCGCCCAATGCCATGCCGATTAATCCGACGCTACCTATCCAGCCGACCTGTTCGGGCGATAAGCCCCATTCTCTTGACAAAATCGGCAACACGAACGAGATTAAACCCGTGTCCATCGAATCAAAAAGCCAGCCCAAACCCGTCACGACCAAAAGCTTATAGTGGAACGCGCCGACAGGCAATTTTTCCAGCCGTTCAAGTATCAATTCAAACACTCCTTAGAGACAACGCGCAATGCACAATAAATTTCAAACGGCTTGAATTTTATTTCACAATAAAAAAAATTGCAAGATAAATTTTGTTGCCAATGCCCGCCACGTCATGTAAAATCTAAAAAGTTTTATAGGATTTTTTTTTAGGATTTGCCAAGGAGGCGATTGAAATGGATTTTGCGGTTATCGGAACGCTTAGCTCCTATGTTAAGCAGAAAAATTTAACCTTCGCCGCGAAACACAAGATCCGAACGGGACAAACGCTCACCAATGCGAACGGAAATTTTATTTCCATGAGCACATCGACGTTTGACAAACTGCGCGAGGCGGCAAAGGCTTCAACCGACCAAGCTAAGCAACAAAAACTTCGCCGAATCAAACAGAAATTGCACGCGGGACAAAAACTTTCGGACGAAGAACTCGGATTCCTGCGCGTCAACGATCCCAAGACTTATAAAAAAGCTAAACACGCCGACGACGCTCGCGAAGAACTCAAAGCCGAACTCAAAAAAGCTAAATCTAAAGACGAGGCACGCGAGGCAATGACGCGAGCTATGGTCAAAGCTTCTGCCGAGGCTATGGCGGAACTTTCTGCACTTGGTCAAGGCGGCGGGGCAATGAGTAATGCGCAATGTGCAATGCCTAATGATTCGGCGGTCAGTGGCGGCGAAAATTTTTCAACAGAAAATTCTACGCCGACCGAAGTCAGCGAGCCGACCATCGGCGACGAAAAAATTTCTACAGAAAATAATTCCGCTGAAAAAAATTCTGACGAAAAAATTTCTCTTGAGCAAAAAAAATCGGACGACGAAAAATTTACGCCCGAAGATATCATGGAGAAATATATTTGGACGATTCGCGCTCTTGAAGACGAATGGGCGCGGTTCACAAATTCCGACGAATATAAAAATTTGCCTGAACACACTTTAGGCGAAGAGCCGATAAAAAAAATTCGTAAACAGATTGACTCGCCGAAAATAAAATTTTTGAACGCCGCGGCGGCTTATCGCAGGTCAATGAAATATTCTCTTGGCGTCGCGTAAAAATTTTTTGCAAAAGTTTTCCCCCGCGTTGGGGATTTTTTTTATGGAATTTTCCTAACTAAAAATCCCTGTTGCAAAGTGTAAAAAGTATGATAGAATATTTCCGCTTAGCGCAGGCAAAAAATTTTTTCCTAAGAAGGGAGCAATTTAGCAGATGTGGGGTTTTTTTAGTGGTTTTTCGCACGACATGGGAATTGATCTGGGAACGGCAAATACTCTCGTTCACGTCAAAGGTCGTGGGATTGTCCTGCGTGAACCTTCAGTCGTTGCGATGAGGAGTGATACAGGCGAAGTGCTTGCCGTTGGTGAAGAGGCAAAGCAGATGATCGGTCGCACGCCCGGCAATATTACAGCGATTCGTCCGCTAAAAGACGGTGTTATTGCCGACTTCGACGTTACGCAAGCAATGCTTAGATATTTTATCCGCAAGGCAATGAATTCAAAATCGTTCGTTCGCCCGCGAGTTGTCGTCGGCGTTCCTTCGGGTGTTACAGAAGTTGAGAAACGCGCAGTTATCGACGCGGCAACACAAGCCGGAGCGCGTGAAGCTTATCTTATTGAAGAGCCAATGGCGGCGGCTATAGGCGCGGGACTCCCTGTCGAGGAGGCAACCGGCAATATGGTCGTTGACATAGGCGGCGGCACCACGGAAATTGCGGTTATATCGCTCGGCGGAATTGTCGTTAGCAAATCAATTCGTATTGGCGGCGACGAAATGGACTCTTCGATTATCCAATACGTAAAGCGTATGTATAACTTGATGATTGGCGAGCGCACAGCAGAAGAAATAAAAATTACAATCGGTACAGCTATCGTCACACCTGACAGAGATAAAGCTATGCAAATCCGCGGGCGCGATTTAGTTACGGGCTTGCCGAAAAATATTGAAATTAAATCCAGCGAAATCCGCGACGCTTTGAACGATCCGATTTTTAAAATTGTTGAGGCGGTTCGTGGCACATTGGAAAGAACACCGCCGGAACTTGCCGCGGATGTAATGGATCATGGCATAATGATGACGGGCGGCGGCGCACTTCTTGCCAACTTAGATAAATTAATTTCAAGGGAAACAAATATGCCGGTTATAGTCTCTGACGACGCACTTAGTTGCGTGGGTGAAGGCACCGGCAGATCGCTTGAGGATATAAACTTGCTTAAAAGGGTCGTCATGACATCTAAAAAGATGAGACAATGAGCAATAAAGTTCGCAAAGATAAAAAGACGGGGAAAAAAATTATCGCGCTGATTTTAGTTTTTATCAGCGTGTTTTGTTGTGTGTTTTTTGCGGCGCGTGGCAAATTCAATCCGCGTGCAACAAACGGCGTTGCAATGTCAATCCTTGCACCGTTTCAAAGTGCATTTTCTTGGGCGGGCAGTAAGCTTGCTTTTGTTAAACATACCTTCAACGAAATGTATCATCTGCACGAACAGAATAAACAGTTGCGCGAGGAAGTTGAAATTTTGCGGGCGCAGAATTTGACGGCGAGCGAATATGCGTCGGAAAATCAGCGGCTTAGAAATTTGCTGGACTATAAACAGGCGGCAATTCAATTCGATTTGGTGGCGGCGCGGGTTATCGGTCGCGAGTCGGCGTCGTGGTCAAGCATGATTTTAATTAACCGCGGCACATTGGACGGCGTGGCAAATAATATGGCGGTCGTCACTGAACTTGGTTTAGTCGGGCACGTCATGGAGGCGGGCTTAAACACTTCAAAAGTTCAGCTCTTGATTGATCCGCGCTCATCGGTCGGCACATTGATTCAGCGTCCCGAATCGCGGGTTGCCGGCATTGTCGAAGGCGATATAAAAAATCCCAACCGCCCACGCATGGTCAATATCCCTAAAGATTCTGATGTGCAAGTTGAGGATATGGTCGTTACGTCGGGATTTGGCGGCGTCTATCCTAAAGGAATTATCGTCGGAAAAGTTGCCGAAGTGCACAACGAGGAAGGCGGACTTTTAAAATACGGAGTGATTGATACTTCCGTTGACTTCCAAAAGCTTGAGGACGTGGCAGTTATCGTGGCGTCCAGGGAAGCTCTACCTGAACCGATTCAACCGCCGCAACAAACGCCAGGCACGGAAACTGATCCTTATGAAACAGCAGAAAAATTACGGGCGGCTCAACAGCAAATTCTTGACGCGCACCAACAAATTCTTGACGCTCAACAGCAACAACTTCAACAGGCGCAGGAACAGCAACCGCAAATGCCTGAGGAGGTCACGCAATGAAAGTTATCGGGCTGTGGGCAATGTTGCTTATCCTTTGCTATGCTCTGCAAACTTCGCTGTTGACTTTCGTGAACTTTGACGGCTTCAGCGCAAATTTAATGCTCCTGATGACGGTTTCAATTTCCTACATACGCGGGAGCAAATACGGTGTATTTTTCGGGTTTATCGCGGGGCTTTTGCAGGACTCAACGACCGGCAGTTATTTCGGCTTGGCAATATTCAGCTATATGACGGTCGGGCTTGTCTTCGGAAAATTTTCCGTCAATCTTTTCCGCGATCAATCTCTCTTGCCCGTTATAAGTTCGATACCCGCGCTAGCATTGCATTTTGCCATAACCATAGTTTTTTTATTTTTACTGGGCTGGCACGTAGACTTGATAAAATTTTTAAGATTTGATTTCTGGCCGGCGGTTATAATGCAGATTATTTTAGCTTGGCCGATTCACAGGTTGGTTTATGCGCTGAACGAATTTTCCAAACAACGCTCTTGAAATAATTTTTAGGGAGGTCTTCTATTTGAAGATAAACGAACAGGATATTAAAACGGTGGCGAGTTTGTCACGACTTAGGATTCGCGAAGAGGAAGAGCATGAAGTCATCGCACAACTCGACAAATTTTTAACTTACGTGGAAAATTTACAGGCCATTGACACGACGAACATTGAGCCGACAACCTACGCGTTGCCTATGCAAAATGTTTTTCGTGAAGATAAAGTTAAGCCGTCGCTGGACAGAGAACTTGCCCTGTCGAATGCACCGCTTAAAGAAGATGGTTATTTTAAAGTACCTAGAGTTTTGGAGGTTTGAATCATGAAAAAATTTTTTGGCGCAACTTTTTTGGCGGGAACTATGCTTTTCAACACTGCGACAGCTGCTCCCACGCAGGACAAGGAAACTGTTTATCAAGTCGCCTTGCTTCAATCTTTGGCAATGGGTTATTTTGACGGCTCAATCACCGTTAAAGATTTAAAAACTCACGGCGACACGGGCATTGGCACCTTTGAAGGGCTTAACGGCGAAATGATTGTCCTGGACGGCGTTGTCTATCAAGCTGACCAAGATTGCAAAATCAACGTCATGAGCGACAAGGATAAAGTTCCTTTCTCGAACGTGACATTTTTTGAAAAAGATTTTTCCGTCAAGCTTAAAGACGTTCCCAGCAAAGCGGAGTTTGAAAAAATCTTAAATAATCTCGTCGATAAGCACGGGCGCAATAGTTTTTACGTGGTTAAAATGCCCGCCAAGTTCAATGAAATTCTGATTCGCAGTGAACGCGGAACAAAGGAACCTTATCCCACGCTCGTTGAGGCATTGAAAACGCAAAAAGAAATTTCGCCCAAAAATATCGAAGGCACCATTGTCGGCTTGTATTGCCCCGATTTTATGAGTTCGCTCAATTCAACGGGCTGGCATTTCCATTTTATTTCCGCTGATAAAAAAATTGGCGGGCACGTTTTGGAATTGAATATAAACAGCGGCGAAGCTCAATTAGATAAAACCGATAATTTCCAAATGGGTGTGCCTAAAAAGAAAAATTTTCACGCACTGAATTTCAAAACTGACGTTAAAGAAGATATACGCAAGGCTGAACAGGACAGCGTTAGGAGGTAAACAATTTGAGTTTGTACAACAAAACAGCTCATGAACTTCACGAACTTTTACAGACTAAAAAAATTTCTGCAACGGAATTAACCGATGAAATTTTTTCGCACATCTTATTGCTTGAAGAGGACATTAACGCGTATATAACGCTAACCAAAGAAAAGGCGGAGGCGGACGCAAAAGCCGTTGACGAAAAAATTTCCCGCGGCGAAAAAATTTTACCGCTCGAAGGTATTCCCTGCGCCGTCAAGGACAACATCTGCACGAAGGGTATCAGGACAACTTGCGCCTCAAAAATTTTAGAAAACTTCGTGCCGCCTTATGATGCGACGGCTTACAAAAAACTTTCTGAGCAGAATCCGATTCTGATTGGCAAGGCGAACCTCGATGAATTCGCGATGGGCGGCTCAACGGAAAATTCCGGTTTTCACATCACGCGCAATCCGCACAATTTAGAATATGTGCCGGGCGGTTCAAGCGGCGGCAGCGCGGCGGCTGTGGCGGGTGGAGAGGCTGTCTTCGCACTCGGCTCGGATACGGGCGGCTCAATCCGTCAACCGGCGAGTTTTTGCGGCGTCGTTGGACTCAAGCCGACCTATGGTCGC
>CAJONF010000088.1 GCA_905236665.1 uncultured Selenomonadaceae bacterium
CCCTCCTCAGGGAGTAGAATTACGCATTGCATTTAGATATTTGCTTCAAACATACGCCGCGAACGTTGAGAATCTCTTTGAGCCGCCGCGCCGTAAGTGTCGCTCGCCGAAATGTGCGCCAATATATTTAAATTAAATTCGACGTAGTCTTTGCCGCGCTGTAAAAGAATTTTTAGTTGCTCTGATTGCTCTTTGATTTTCAGTTGAGCTTTTGCCGCCTTGTTTAAAAGTTTTTCTGCCACATCACGCTGAATATTTTTTTCCTGCGTAGCTAAAAATTCTGTGAACGACGCCGCATTGACCCGCGTTAAAAATTCCCGCGTTTTTTTTTCGTTGGCAGATAGGTCGCGCACCGTATCTTCTATTTTGCGAATCGGTTCCTGCACTTCGGGCGAATTGTTTTTCATCACGGTTATCAATTCGTCCAAAAGTTCGGGCAGGTGGGCGCAAAGCACCGCTTGTTCACGCAAAAGTTTAATCGTTTCGTCCATAACCAATCCTCAAGCCTTAAAGTCAAATTTTTTCTCATGTGTAACGATATCCGAACCCTTGCCGGAATATGTCGGTTCAACCGCCGCGCCGCTCAATTTGTTAAGCTGACCTTGCACTGCGTCCAAAGCGCATTGAGTCAAAATTTTGTTGTTATCGCGCAGTTTCAAAGCCTGGTCTACATTTTTGCTTAACCTATCGTGCAGTTGAATTAATTTTTTTTCGGCGGCAAAGGAGGGAGCCAGCCGATAAAAATCTTTTGCTTTGGTTGATTCGGTTAAGGTTTTATCTGACTTCGACAAATCTCTTAAAAGTTCCAGACGTTTCTTTTCAAGCTTTTGGATTTTTGCCGTTAAAAGCTGTTCCTCGTCCAAAATATCGGAAAGCCCCTTCATGTCGATATTGACCAGCGCGGAGCGTTTCCTTTCACCGAGTTTAACTAAGGAGCCGTAAACCTCGCCGAGTTTATCAAGCGTTTCAATCAAATTTTGCCACATATTCGCCGCCTCAATAACGATTAGTCATAATGCTTGTCGCGATAGCATCTGCCGGAATGAAATAACGCCCTGCAGAAATTTGCGCTTCCAGTTCGTTCACTCTATCTTGACGAACTTCCGGTTCATTTTTAAGTTTGTTAAGCATTTCGCTAAAGCTCTGCGCCTCTTGGGACGGAGTAAATGCGTCACTTTTTTGCACGCCGCGAACGTAGCCGGTAGGATTGATGTACCTGCTAGCCGCCACCGAGCTGGAATAAAATTTAGAGGACGAGTTCACGTTGTTTACAATCATGATAATTTTCACCACCTATTAACCGCAATCCTTGCAAAAATTTTTCAATGTGCCTTCCGTGTTTGCCTATATATCGAAAAAAAAACTTGTCAACTTAAAGATAATTTAAGCGGCAGTGAGCCAAGCCCTATCTAAAATTTTTTTGCGATAAGGAGCGAAATTAAAGTCCCCAGCGTCGTCGCGCAGAAAATAATTATCGGATTAGTGAAAAATTCTTCGGGATCTAAAGCTGTGAATCGAGCGAGTATTTCATAAAAAACGTTTGCTATTATCGGGTGCCAAATTAAAATCGTCATGCTCTCTTTGCCGCAATCGCTTATCAGCGAAAAAATTTTTCCACGAGCAATCAGCGTAGAAATTTTCATGACAAGCAACGTGCCGACTATCGCGCCCAAATAAAACAGCAACGCATTGCCATAAATTCTGTAATTCATGTCGATACGCTCATTAAAATGCACCGCGCCGATTAGAATTATAGCTAACACGACGAAAATTTTAAAATCAATCTTCTCCACGATTTTATATCGCCGAATTAATACGCCGGTTAATAAAAAAATTTGTACCACGAGCGCAATATCAATTCCCAGCGGCAACATAATATCTTTTAAATAAAAGCCGACGCCTGTAGAAATTATTACCGCCAATAGAAAAATTTTCGGGCTAAATACGTTGAAAAGTTTTATAAAAATTATTTCTGCAAAGAATAATACCGTTAAAAACCAAAGCTGAGGTAAAATTAATGTAAAATGACCGGCATTGCCAACGAAAGTTGCTAAAAATGTGTCGACTGGCTCGCGAATCGTCAAATCTCCCAAATATTTTAAAAAGCCCAGCTTATAACAGACTATAAACCAGACGGGATAACTTAAAATTTCCGCGCTGTAATACGGCACGAGCAACCGATTAATTAATTTCGTTCTGAAGGCTTTATAATTATTTTTGCCGCCCCATTTATCCAAATTCAGCAGAAAACCCGCCATTATAAAAAAAAATGGCATACGAAAAGCCGCTAATAATTTATTTGCATCAATTTCTGAAACAATCATGTGTCCCCA
>CAJONF010000089.1 GCA_905236665.1 uncultured Selenomonadaceae bacterium
ACTTCTTGTGTTTCGGGAGGATTATACGTCAGTTTAAATAAAATTACAAATAGCATTTAATGTTTTTAACGTTTTCTTTCACTATATAAAATCCCCTTCCAATATTCGGAAGGGGAATTTTTTTACAGAAAAAATTATCGTTCACGAGAATTGTCCATAGCGTCGTACATTGAATCGGAAAAAGTCTGAGCTTTTTTTTCGGCAGCGCGGCGTTTAGAATTCATTGCGGCGGCGAATTTCTGAGCGTTGGCTTTTAATTTGTCGGCGCATTCTGTGCAATAGGCTCCACGCGTGATTAATTTTCCGCATCTGCCACAGGGATATTGCGCGTCTTTCAAGGCGGAATTTTCAAATTGCCCTTGCTGAACCATTCGCCAAACTAATTTCGCCGGTGCGCCCGAACCCTCGATTAATTGATTAACCGTAATTCCTGGGTGGTCTCGTAAATAACTTTTAACCTTTTCTTCCAATTCCAAATCAGCCGCCCGACAATCCGGACAAATTTTTTCCTTGCTCACTGGAATAAAAATCCTTTTACAGCGTGCACAATTTTTTATATTTAACTTATTCATGAGAACCACCTCAAACATTGGCGCAGATTAGCCGGATTTTAAAATTAATTTCGGCAAGCTCCGTGATAATTCCTGCCTTGTTAGTCTTTTTGCAGGAAATTAGCACCGTTAGCCGAAATATTTTTTATAAAGGACGGTGAATAAAAATCGAATACAAATTCCTAAAGTTTTTGAGTTGGCTAATTTGTCTGTTGCCGCTGAAGTTTTCTTTAAAATTCGGGCGTGCATTGGCTACTTTGTTTTGGTTTTTCTTGCCGGCGAAACGTAAAAATCTCGCCATAGAAAATATTATACGCTGTTTGAAAATTTCTCACGAAAAAGCAGAAGAAATCGCCCGTGAAAGTACTATTCAGCTTGGCTCACTGTTTATTGAGGTTTTATCTTTTCCAAAACTAAAAAATTCTATGCAAAGTCATGTAAAAGTTATCGGGCTGGAATATTTGACAGATTATAAAAATTCTAACGAACGCGGCGCGGTTATCATGACGTGTCACAGCGATAATTGGGAACTTATGGGCGGTGCTTTTGCGCAAAACGGCATACCGCTTGTCGGCGTGGCAAAAAAACAAAAATCCGCCAACGCGGACAAATTTATTAATGAATGGCGAACTTTGATTGGTATGCATATAACTTATCACAGCGGAGTTCGCGAAATGTACAAAATGTTGGACGAGGGGCACTTTATCGGGCTGATTATGGATCAAGATGTCGGACGCGATGACGGCGTTGTCGTGAAATTTTTTAATCGGGCGACGAATTTTGTTACCGGCGCGGCTTCTATGTCTCGATTTAGAAAAATTCCTATTTTTCCCGCGTTCATGCACAAAAATTTTGATGGCACGCACGTTTTGGAAATTTTTCCACCGCTTTTTGTTCAAAAAACTACCGATAAACACGCAGATATTAAAAACATGACGCAGAAATTGGCAACTTTGATTGAAAATCACATCAGAAAATATCCGGACGAATGGTTTTGGCTACACGACCGCTGGAAATCCATGCGCGTTGAATTTGAGCCACAAGAAGTCGCAGAACTCGAAAAAAAACTTGATATTAACTAAAATTTTAACAAGGAAAAGATATTTATGCACAAAATTTTACAAGAAACTCTGCGCGACGAGATAATTTCCGAATCAATAAAGAAATTCTCGCGGCGCGGAGAATTTTTGATTTATGGCGTGGCTGGTGTACAAAAAATTTTGCCGGTTGCAGCGGCTTTTGCAAAAAATCCCCGCCCGATGATAATTTTGGTCAGCGATAGAGAAAAAATCCCCGCTTGGCACGACGATTTAGCAGAATTTTTACCAAACGCGCAGATTTTTGAGTTACCTGAACTGGATTTAATCGAAATAAACGCCTCAACCGTTGGAATTGAACGTCAAGCAAAGCGTTTAGAAATTTTAGCAAAACTTTTGCGCGGCGAAAAAATTATTGTAATTTCTTCGACAATCGCGGCTGTAAAAAAAGATTTTTCACGAAAAGATTTCCTAAACTTTCAAATTCACGTGGAAAGCGGTCAAAATTTTTCACAAGAAAATTTTTTGTCTAAGTTGATAAATTTCGGTTATGAACGCGCTGATGAAGTCGATTCTATCGGGAAATTCAGCGTTCACGGCGGAATTATCGATATTTTTCCTGTAAATGAGCAAAACCCGCGCCGAATTGAATTTTTTGGCGATGAAATCGATTCTATTCGCGAAATTGATTTTAATACTCTGCGTTCAAAGAAAAAAATTCCTGAAGTCACGATTTTTCCTATAAAAAATTTTAATAAGGGTAGCGAACCTTTTTTAACCTGCGCTGGCGAGAATTCAACGGTTATTTTTGACGAACCCGCACGAATTTTTGAATCAATTCGCAATTTAACCGCTGAAAATCCCAATTTAAAGAAGAATATTTTTACTTTTGAACAGTTAGTTAAAAGTTCTCGCGGCGGAAGTTTAATTTATCTCGAATTGATGATGAAAAAAGTTCGTGCACTCGAACCAACAGAAAATTTCGGGATAACTGCCGCAAATGTCACCAGTTTTCAAGGTCAAACGCAATTTTTTATAGAAGAAATTACTCGTTTGCTAGAATTTGGACAGAAAATTTATATTTTATTCGCCAGTGAATCAAAATTGAGCGGAATTCAAAAACTTTTGGCGGAAAAAAATATTTCCGATATAAATTTTCAAATCGGCACGTTAAGCGACGGTTTTACACTTCCCAACGCGAAATTAACCGTTTTTACAGAGAAAAATATCTTCGGCGAACAAATTCAGCGTAAAAAAATTAGAAAATATCAAGATTCCGGCGAAAAAATCCGCCATTTCAGCGATATTCACCCCGGCGATTACGTCGTTCACGTCGATAACGGCATTGGCAAATATTTAGGCGTCGAAACTCTCGAATTTGACGGAGTTCACAAAGATTTTCTAGCAATTCAATATGGTGGAACCGATAAATTATATATTCCGGTTGAACAAGTGCAACTTTTGCAGAAATATATTTCTGATGATGGCTCAATTCCTAAACTTTCACGGCTCGGCTCAGGCGATTGGGCGCGTACAAAGTCAAAAGCCGCCGCATCTGCCGAAGATATTGCAGAAAAATTGCTCGAACTCTATGCAAAACGCGAAAAATCTGATGGTTTTGCCTTCGCGCAGGACGATTCTAGTCAAAAAGAATTTGAAGATGCCTTTCCTTATGAAGAAACGCCCGATCAAATTCGCGCAATCGAAGAAATTAAGCAAGATATGGAACTTTCACGCCCCATGGACAGATTAATTTGTGGCGATGTCGGCTTTGGCAAAACGGAAATTGCAATTCGGGCGGCTTATAAAGCAGCTATGAACGGTAAACAATGCGCAGTTTTAGTTCCCACGACTGTTTTAGCTCAACAACATTTCCAAACTTTTTCTGAACGTTTTTCCGGATTTTTGCCAACTGTTGACGTAATTTGCCGCTTTAGAACGCAAAAAGAACAAAAAATTACTCTGCAAAAGGTTCGCGCAGGTCAAATTGATGTTTTAATCGGCACGCACGCAATTTTATCTAGTAAAATTAAATTTAAAGACCTCGGATTATTGATTATCGACGAAGAACAGCGTTTTGGCGTTAAACAAAAGGAAAAAATCCGCGCAATTAGTGAAGGAATTGATATTTTAACGCTGTCAGCGACACCAATTCCGCGAACTTTGCATATGTCGCTAGTCGGAGCGCGTGATATGAGCTTGATTGAGACTGCGCCCGCCGAAAGATTCCCCGTGCAAAGTTATATTATCGAAGATGACGACGACATTATTTCCGAGGCGATAAAAAGAGAAATTAGGCGCGGCGGACAGGTTTATTTTGTTTATAATCGCATTGAAAATATTGATTTAATGCGTGAAAGACTGATAAAAATCGTTCCGGAAGCAAAAATTCAGACTGCTCACGGTCAATTATCCGAAGATTTGCTAGAAAATGTGATGATGGACTTTTATGAAGGCGCATTTAACGTGCTTTTGTCCACTTCGATTATAGAAAGCGGGCTTGATGTTGCAAATGCGAACACAATTATTGTTTATGACGCGGATAATTTCGGTTTAGCGCAACTTTATCAAATGCGCGGGCGCGTTGGTCGGTCAAGTCGCATGGCTTTTGCTTATTTTGTACACAAAAAGGACAAAGTTTTGACTGAAAATGCAGAAAAACGCCTTCAAGCGATGCGAGAATTTGCTCAATTAGGCGCGGGATTTAAAATTGCTATGAAAGATTTAGAAATTCGCGGTGCAGGAAATTTATTGGGCGCACAACAACACGGACATATTGCCGGCGTCGGATTTGAAATGTATTGCAGACTTTTGGAGGACGCAGTTAAAAAATTACAGAAAAAATCGCCAAAAACTATCGAAAAGCCGGATCCGATTATAAATTTGCCGGTCGAAGCGTTCATTAACAGCGATTACATCTCAAATTCCGGCGAAAAGATAGAAATTTATCGGCGACTAACGATTTTGCGCGAAGATAAAGAAGTTAAAGATTTACGCGAGGAATTAATAGATAGATTCGGAAAAATTACCGAGCCGGTCGAAAATCTTTTGCAAATTACGCGAATTAGAGTTGCCGCGAAGGATTTAGAGATAATTTCAATCAAAGAAAACGATTTGCGTGTTGAAATTATCTTCAGCGATATGAAAAAAATTTCTGCAGGAGGTGTAATAGAAATTGCCAGGGAATTTCGCCATGATTTTAAACTTTTAGAAACTTCAAAGCGAATTTTTTTGACGTTTAAGACAAAAAAAAATATCCTTAACAAAATTTTCGACGTGCTGAAGAAATTAACACCGCAATAAAAAAAAATCCCCCTGCGCGTTTGCAGAGGGAATTTTTTATTTGCTGTAAGACCAGCCACCGGAATTAACCATCGTCGAAAAAAATTGTTCATAAGATTTATTAGAATTCGTTTCGACCTGCATGACGTTATTGGCGTCTGGGGAAAGGCGATAGTAAACAACATTTTTTCCGTCAGTATATCTAATCTGCACGGAATTGGAATTACCCAAGCGTTGAATAGCAATGGATTCTTCGCCGCGGGTGTAGCTGGACTGAAAATTATTTCTAGCCTGTGTCTTTTCCATTGTGGCTAAGAAATTTTCCCAATCCTTAGTACCGTCAGCGGCGTTCGTTGAGGCTAAATATCCGTCAATCATCGAGCTAAGGTCGCCGAAAAGATTCACTTCGGATTTTAAAGCTTTGTCGGCGGTATCGCTACCCATAACAGTTCCGTACATCGCTTGCACGCCGAGATTTATTTCTTGCCAGTTCAAAGTTTTATAATTTGTGCCAATATCTTCGTCTGTTAAGGTTTCGTAATCAAAAGAAGTATCTTCACCGGAAGATAAAGCATCACCGGCGGCGGCAATGTTATCGCTTGCCCCGGAAAAAGCTCCGCTGAAGCCGAAACCGCCGCTGTTTACGGCAAAAATAAATATCGCGGCAACAAAACCGAGTAGTAGAGCATATTCAACAAGCCCTTGTCCTTTAGAATCAATGATGGGCGGTCGCCGGCGCAGAAAACGTAATGTTTTCTCAGTCGGTTGAAAGCTCTTTTCTTTGCTTACTTTCTTTTGGGCTTGCAAAAGAAAGCAAGTTAAATCAATGCGTAATGAAAATTTTTTAGTCATCATTTCCTTTCACCTAATTTTTTTGTCAGTCAAATGAAAAATACCATAAATAAAATAGGACAGTGCGAGATAAATAATCATGCCGCCGGTAATTGTAATTATCGGTTGCATTGTTCTTGAAGCAATATTATTTATGACGCGTGTTAAATCGGTGATTGTGACATAACCGACGACGCTTGTCCACTGAATTAAATTTACGACGGTTGATTGATAGACGGGCTTAGCAATTCTGGCAAGTTGCGGCAGTGTAACAAGTTTAAACGCTTGAAATTCTGAAAATCCGAGCGTCCGCGCCGCCTCAAGCTGTCCTTTATCCAATGCCATTAACGCCGAACGCAAAAGTTCCGCTACGTGCGCCGCCGTATGCATAGAAAAAGTTATAACCGCCACGAGCAAAGGATTAATTCCGGTGCGAGCAAATACGCCGTAAAATAAAAGCATGAGCAACATTAAAACCGGCGAGCCGCGGATAATCGAAATATAAATCTGCGCGAAAATTTTTAACGGTTTGAACTTACTCATGCGAAAAAAACACATCAACGAGCCTAGCAATGTACCGAACAGGAGTGACAGCGCAGAAATTTGCACCGTTACCCACAATCCGTTTAAAATTGTCAGCCAGCCGCTGTCTTTTATAAAAATCTTGTAAATTAGTTCTGTGAATTCCATTGTCTTACTTTGTTTCTTCCGGTTTAAAAATCATGTGAACAATTTTATCTTTGTAATATGGTTCAGTCAAAGTGACGCCTTTGGGTTTATCGCTGTCTTGCGGAATAATTTCGCTAACAGGAACAATCGCCCAGAAAATAACGTCGGCTTGTTTAGAAGTCAGAGCCGCGGCGCGTGCACCGCTGTCGATTTCCACAAGCTCAATATTTTTCAACATACGGTTGCCAATTTCAGCGAGCACGGCGGTATTAAAGCCTGCAGGTTTTCCGTCAGCACTTACATAGTCAAGCGGAGGTAAATCACCGGTCACAGCGACTTTAATCGTCTGTGCGCTATTGAAATGCGGCAATTCTACAACGGGCGGTTCACTTTCAGCATTAATATCGATGATATATTCTTTCGTTAAACGGTCAAGCGTACCGTCAGCTTGCATTTCTTTAATAACCATGTTCAGCGAATCTTTTAATTCTGTATCGTCTTCGCGCAGAGCAAAGCAAAATGAATCAATAAATTCCAGCGAATGGTCTTTTAGAACTTGGAACTGCGGATCTTTAGCTATCATATAACGCGCCACGCTCCGATAAGTGCTAATCTCGTCGATTTGTTCGGATTGGAGCGCGGCTTGCATTTGCGTTAACCTGTCAAAGAAAACCGGCGTATGCGAGGCAATCTTAACGTCCAAAGTTTCTTCAATCTTTTTCATGAAGACACTAAAATTTTCTTCACTGGCATTCAGGCGGGTTATCATGCCCAGCTTAATTTTCCCTGCGTCGTCATCAGCTTTTTTATCGCCGTCGCCACCGCCGCAACCAGTCAATAAAACCAGTGAGCAAATCATCAATAAAGCAAAAATTTTTTTCATAAGCATACCTCATTCCTTGAATTCGACGTGAGTAATTTCATCGGAAAAATACGCTTCAGTTAAAATCATGCCGTCGGGTTTGTCGCAATTAGGCGGAGCAAGAGTATTATTGAGCGGCACGGCAACCCAGAATACCACGTCCACTTGACCGGAAGTCAAAGCCGCGGCACGCGCCCCAGAGTCAACGTCTACCAGTTCAAAATTTTTTCCAATTTGTTGACTTATCGCGGCGAGCATGGCGGTATTAAAGCCGGCAGGCTTTCCGTCTGCGCTGATATAATCAAGTGGTGGAAGGTCGCCGGTAACCGCAACTTTAATCGTTTCTGCGCCGTCAAAGTTCGGCATATCAACCGCGGGTAAATCTTCATATGCTTTAATATCGGTTATGTACGTTTTCACGAGATTGGCAAGCGTCCCGTCTGCATAAAGTTTTAAAATTGCGGCGTCTAATTCGGATTTCAAGTCCGCGCTATCTTCGCGCAGTCCACAACAGAAAGAATCAGAAACTTTTGGCACACGGTCACTTGAAATTTCCATGGCCGCATTTTTAGCAAGCAAATATTTAGCTACGCTGTCATAGGTACTAATTTTGTCGATTTGTCCCGACTGAAGCGCGGAAATCATCGCGGGCATATTGTCAAAGAAAATATGTTTTGGAGCGCGCATATCAGCGGTCTGTTTCATTCGCGAAGCGGCTTTTTCAAAATAATTGTCAAGCAAAGTTTCTGTGATGTTTAAATGCCGAATCATGCCAAGCTTTAATTCTTCCGTGTTGGAAGATTTTTTGTTGTCAGAATCGCCGCCGCAACCAGTCAATAAAACCAGTGAGCAAATCATCAATAAAGCAAAAATTTTTTTCATAAGCATACCTCATTCCTCAATTTTAACGTGAACAATTTTATCAGAAAAGTAAGGCACAGTTAAAATCATGCCGTCAATCTTGTCAATATCAGCGGGAAGGTTACTGTTACCGCTGGGGACAATCGCCCAAAAAATCACGTCTACAGTTGAGCTCATCAAAGCAGTAGCACGCGCTCCGCTATCAACTTGAATGAGCACGAAATTTTTTTCAATCCGTTTGCTTATCTCGGCAAGGACAGCGGTATTAAAACCTGCGGGAACGCCGTCGGGGCGGATATAATCTAACATCGGCAAATCTCCCGTCACACCGATTTTAATCACCGGTGCTTTATCGTAAAACGTCGGCAGAGTGATAACAGGCGGCGTATCGGCATGAGTGAATTCGCCAATGTAACTTTTGACGAGGCTAGCAAGAGTTCCGTCCGTCGTCATCTGCAAAATCGCTTCGTCGAATTCTTTTTTCAAGTCGGCATTTTCTTCACGCATAGCACAACAAAACCAATCAGTTAATTCCGGTTCAATCGTTGTCCAATCGGCGTTCGGATTGCGTATGTCGATGTACTCTGCAACAGATTTGTAAGTGCTCATTTCGTCGATTTGTCCGGCATTGAGTGCCGCCGCCATTGAATTCATATTATCAAAGAAAATGTATTCACATTTCTTGTTGCCATACGTTGACACGTTGGCTTTAGCAAGAGCATCTTCGGTCACGTTTATATATTTAATCGTGCCAATTTTAGTTACATTGCCCTTGATATTATTATCGCAACCTGTGAACAATGCGCCAGCCATTACGCAGGACAAAAGAATTTTCGTAATCTTTTTAAGTATTAAAGTTCTCATATCATAATTTCTCATTGCAGTTCAAAGTTTTTTGCTGAATTCTATAGCTTTGCCGGTGCCGATAGCTACACAGCTCAACGGGTCATCGGCGAGCATGGTGGGGATATTTGTTTCACGTCGAATTAAATCTGCCAAACCATAAAGCATTGAGCCGCCGCCAGTCAAAACAATTCCATGATCCATAATATCTGCAGCAAGTTCAGGCGGCGTCCGTTCCAAAACGCTTTTAACACACATGATGATATTTTGAACAGAATCCTGCAAAGCCTTGGCTATCTCGTCCGAAGTGACATTTATAATTTTTGGCAAGCCGCTGATAATATCTCTCCCGCGAACGCTGATAATTTCTCTTCGTGCACCGATATAAGCCGCGCCGACTTTGATTTTAATTTCTTCTGACGTGCGCTCACCAATCATCAAGTTATATTCTTTCTTTATATAAGTTTCTATATCGCTATCGAATTTGTCGCCCGCCACGCGTAAACTTTCACCGCAAACAATTCCGCCCAAAGAAATAACAGCTACATCGCAGGTGCCGCCGCCAATGTCGATAACCATTGACCCCATCGGCTCGGAAATATCTATGCCCGCGCCCAATGCCGCCGCTATTGGTTCTTCGATTAATTCTGTGCGTTTGGAGCCGGCTTGATCTGCCGCCTCTTGCACTGCGCGTTTTTCCACGTCGTTTACACCTGTAGGCACGCAAATCATAACTTTAGGTCGGAATAGAAATGAA
This sequence comes from uncultured Selenomonadaceae bacterium, assembly GCA_905236665.1. Classification (GTDB taxonomy): domain Bacteria; phylum Bacillota; class Negativicutes; order Selenomonadales; family Selenomonadaceae; genus Quinella. Next base: position 9,694 of record CAJONF010000089.1, read on the forward strand.
CGCCCAATAACTTTTTCCAAAAAGTGACGAATCATTGCCTCTGTCATTTCGTAATTTGCAATGACTCCGTCGCGCAGTGGGCGAATCGCCACGATATTTCCCGGCGTGCGACCAATCATCTCTTTTGCCTCCGCGCCTATGGCTAAAATTTTATCGTTGTCTTTATCAAGAGCAACAACAGACGGTTCGCGCAAAACTATTCCTTTGCCCTTGACATAAACCAAAACATTTGCCGTGCCTAAGTCTATTCCCACGCTCATTGACATCCCAAACAAATTGCAAAACTCCTTTCTGCCAACGCGCAAATTATTTTCCAAAAACCGCCAGAATTTTATCATGCTTCATTTTTATTTACAAGACGCCTAAAAATTCTATACTAATAAAATTTTCTGCGCGGCTTGCCTAAAAAATTTTTCAGTGCTATAATTCCTGCCCGTCAAGCAATTTAATTAAACTCTCTGCTCGTGAAAAAATTTTTGCGAGCCGAAGACCAAAGGGAGGTGCAAAAGTTGAGGAAGTACGAAGTTATCTTCATCATCAGATCTATGGAGGAAGAGGCAACTAACGCCGTCATCGAAAAGTTTGCAAAACTCATCGCGGCGAACGGCGGCACAATTACCAAAGAAGACCGCTGGGGTAAACGTCGTCTCGCCTATGAGATCAAAAAAGAAGCTGAAGGCTTTTACGTGCTGTTCTATGTGACGTGCGAACCGCAGTGCGTCGCTGAATGTGATCGCGTCATGAAAATCACCGACGAGATTCTTAAGCACATGATCGTTCGTTCTGACGAGAAAGAAGGTCAAGAATGAATAAAGTTTTTCTTTCAGGCAATTTGACTCGCGACCCCGAATTGCGCTATGCTCAAAGTGGCAAAGCGTTTGTCAGGGTTGGTATCGCCGTTAATCGTCCCTATACCAAAGAGAAAGCTGTAGATTTTTTTAATCTCGTTGCATTTGATAAGACCGCAGAATTTATCGGACGGTATTTCGTTAAAGGAACACGCGCTCTTATCGAAGGTCGTTTGCAGACTTCCAACTATGAAAACAAAGACGGCGTTAAGGTAAATGCTGTAGATGTCCTGGTCGACAATATCGAATTTGCCAGCTCCAGACGTTCAGAAAGCGGCGATTATTCGGGCGGCGGGCGTCCTGCGAATGATGACTATCCTAGCAGACGCGAGCCGGCTCCAACGAAAAGAACTGATTATGACGATTTCGGCGGCGAACCCATTGACCCAGATGACACGCCGTTTTAATTTCCCCAAGGAGGGTTGAAGATGCGTAGAGAAAGAGGTAGACGCCCGCGCAGAAAAGTCTGTGCATTCTGCGTCGATAAAGTCGAAAAAATAGATTATAAAGACGCGGCAAAACTTCGCCGTTTCACCACCGAGCGTGGAAAAATTCTTCCGCGCCGCATTTCGGGCAACTGCGCCAA